>JASFOV010000072.1:0-12601 GCA_050116355.1 Anaerolineae bacterium | reverse complement strand
ATTCAGGGCGACGTACGGTTCTAGGTCGCCTGTCTCAAAGCGGAGCGATCTGGATCGGCCCAGTGCGGCGCCATGTTTGTCCGGAGTCTGGGCGTCCAAGGCAATGCTGTAGGAAGTAACAGGATCCTTGGGGAAATGGATGCTCACTTGTGTGTCGTACTCGTACCAATGGGTGTAGACCTCCGTCACCTGAGGCCGGATGGTGAGGTGGTCGAGAAAGCCCTCTCGCTGCATGGGGCTGGCGAACTCGATAGTGACCGCTTGGCCGGGGGCGACCCCCTGTGCGCCGTTCGCGGGGGAGAACTCGACGACGCGTGGCTCCTTGACGGTGGAAAAGCGCCAGTCCACCGGTTCCTTGAGGCCCATCTCTCCCTGTTTGGCCCGGGCGCCAGCGGCCACCTGTGCCGCCAGCATGTGGCTCCGCGGTAGGGGACCGGCGGGTACAAAGATCATGGTCTCTGGCGCAGCATCTGTCTCCCCGCCGGTCCAACGGAAGCGGCCGGCCACAGACCGGTCGCCGGTCCGCAGCGAAAAGGCGGCCTGGACGGAGCTGTGATCCATGGGCTGGTTGAAGGTCACACTGATGACGTCAGAAGGGCCGGCGTACTGGAAGCGATCGGCAGGCTCAACCTGCAGGACGGCGGGTCGGACGGTGGCAAACTCCCAGGTATAGTCTTCAGACAGCACGCCTCCGGTTGTGTCGGTCAGGCCGGCTGCGACACGGGCTTTGTACCGGGTCGCAGGCAGGAAGCTGGTTTCCGGCCGGAACAAATAGATGGAAGTGTTGAGCCACTCACCCTGGCCGCGAACAGGAGGCACAAAGGACAGCGGGTCGGGCAGTTCCGCCTGACGGTTCATGGCGGTGAGCGGCACCACAGGCCGGTCAAAGACGACCGTCACGACCATATTGGGATCCAGCTCGTCGCTGTCGGGCGCCGGCAGTACTTGAGATACGGTCAGGTAGCCAGCCGTGGCAAACTCAAAGGACAGCTCCTCGGCCAGTGCCGTGCCCTCGACGTTCTGGGCTGTGGCCGCCACGCGGACGAGATAGGACTGACCGCGTTCTAGGGCAGGGCCAACGCCACCGGCCTGCGCCGGCACGAACGAGACTGTACGATTATCCGTCCAGGAAAACTGACCTTCGACCGCCGGTGTGATGGCAAAGGCTGCCTCGACGCTGCCACGGTCCATCGGCTGGTCGAAGGTCAGGACGATGGGGGCGTCCAAGGGCTGCTGCTCGCCGGGCGCCGGGCTGCGGGATAATAGGCTGGGAGGCGGTAGCGGCAGGGGGGTGAGTGTCGGCAGCGGCGTGGCGGTCGGCGGCAGGGTGGCCGTTGGTGGACCCGGTGAGGGGCTCACCACAGGTGTCGGGCCCGGGGTGAGCGGCCCACAGGCGCCGAGAATGGCTAGTGCAAGAAGCGGGAGCCATAGCCATCTCCCGGATCGTAGGGTTCTATTCTTGATCATGGTCCAACCGTCCTCCTGCCGGGCATGCACGGCCTTGTACTCTTTTTCCCGTGTGTATCTGTGAATCGTGGTTGTCGTGTCCTGGCACGATGCAGGGACCTGCCGGTCCTCATTCCTGCACTTCAATCCAAACGGCATCGCTCTCTACTTGTTGGCCCCCGGCAGCTACGCCCAGCGCCGAGAAGGTGTGTTTGCCAGGCTCCAGGGGCCACAGCGCCTTGTAGGGGGGCACACCGAGCCGGGCGATGGGTTGGCCGTCCACCTGCAACGTAACCTGGTGCAATGAAAGGTCCGGACCGGCTTGGGCCCAAATCTCGATCCTTTGGGCATCGCGGGGCAGTTCTGGATCGAGGCGGTATACGGCGCCTGCATCCGGCTGGCGCAGGATGAACATCGTCGCTGTGGATCCATCGGCCGCTGCCAACCGGGTCGCTTGGGGGTTCTGTTCTGGCACGGCGGGTGGCGGTTCGGGAATCCCCAGTTCCCGGGCCCACTCCCTGGCCTCGGGGGGCAGGATGGTGTACACTTTTTCGACGATGCGTTCCGGCGGGGTATCCCCGGTCGCGCGCAGACCTGTCGCTCGATCGAGGGCGATCCGCTGGTGAAGATCGCAGACCTGGGTTGGCTCGGTGCCCTGGAGGAACAATTCCGTCACCTTGTGGGGGCAATCGTGGTGTGGCAACAAGCCCGAGAGCGCACAGACCTCAACTTCTACCAGGCCCTCGGGCCGCACAAATGCCCGGGCGGGCCGGCCTCTGAGGGCCGCCTCCATGACATCGTGCCAGATGGGAGCCGCCCCCGTTACGCCCGATATGTGGTGCATCGGCTCGTTGTCAGCATTGCCGGCCCAGACACCCACCACCAGATCGGGGGTGTAGCCCACGGTCCAGTTGTCACGGAAATCGGTCGTCGTCCCGGTCTTGACCGCTGCCGGGCGACCGAGATCCAGAGCGCTGCCCTGGCCGAAACTGGGCGTGCGGGCCACATCGTCGCTCAGGATATCGGTAATGAGATACGCGACACGTTCGTCGAGGACGCGCCGGCGCAGTTGCGCCGTATCTGTACCGGAAGAGGGGGAGGTCAGGAGTAGATGGCCCTGGCCATCCTCGACTCGGGTGATGGCTACCGGCTGGATGGCAAGACCGCCGTTGGCCAGCGCGGCGAAGGCGGCGGTCATCTCTAACAGGCGCACCTCGCCACCGCCCAACGTCACGGCCAATCCCAGCCGATCCGGGTCGTCGAAGGTGGTGATGCCCAGCTGGCGGGCCAGACCGGTCATGGATTGGATGCCGATGGCATCGAGGACCTTGACGGCGATCAGATTGTAGGAGGAAGCGAGCGCCTCCCGCAGACGCACCGGCCCTCGAAACTGGAGATCATAGTTCAAGGGCACGTAGGAAGCTCCCTCCTTGGTGACGAACGAGGTGCGCAGGTCGACCATCATCGTGGCGGGGGTGAACGCTCCCTGTTCAAAGGCGGCGGCGTAGGTGAGGGGCTTGATGGCCGATCCCGGTTGTCTCAAGGCCGTCACACCGTTCACCGCGCCATCGATCCGGGCCGAGAAATAGTCTGGGCTGCCGAGCATGGCCAGAATCTCCCCAGACTGCGGATCGATGGCCACCAAGGCGGCGTTGCGCACGTTATGGCCACCGGGCGGGCAGTTGGCGGGTTGGCCGTTGCATTCCGCCAGGCGAGCCAGCCGGTAGCGGACGATGTCGCGCGCCGTCTCGTTCAGGTCCAGGTCCAGCGTGGTGTGGATCTGCAAGCCGCCCTGTTCGAGCCGTTCCAGACCCAGCTCCTGTTCCAACTGACCACGGACGTACATGACAAAGTGTGGGGCGTGGATATCCAGTGGCGCGGAAGCAAAGTGGAGCTTTTCTGCCTTGGCGACAGATGCCTCTTCGGCGGTCAGATAGCCGTGTCTGACCATCAGGTCCAAGACAACCGCTTGGCGGGCCGAGGCCCGCTCGAGGTTCTCCAAAGGATTGTAATAGACGGGCGCTTGGGGCAGGCCGGCGAGCAATGCAGACTCGGCCAGGTCGAGGTCGCGCACGGGCTTGCCAAAGTAGGTCTGGGCCGCCGCCTCGACGCCGTAGGCCATGTTGCCAAAGTAGATCTCGTTGAGATACAGCTCCAGAATCTCGTCCTTGGAGTAGTGGCGCGCGATACGCCAGGCCAGGATCGCCTCGCGCAACTTGCGGGTGAGCGTCCGCTCGTACCGTTCCTCGGGACTCATGAGCAGATTGCGGGCGAGTTGCTGGGTAATGGTGCTGCCCCCGGAAATTACTTCGCCGCCGCGCAGATTGATCCACACCGCGCGGAGGATGGCGCCAGCATCAACGCCGGGGTTGTCGTAGAACGTGGCGTCCTCGGTGGCGATGGTGGCTGTCCGGAGCGCGGATGGAATCTCGCTCAGGGGGACGGGCGAATGGCGGCCGCCATGGGGGGGCGGCATTTCAAAGAGCAGCTGTCCATGACGGTCGTATACCTTGTTGCTGGGCGCGGCGGCATAGCTATAGAGGTCATCGAGGGGCGGCAGGCCGGCCAGTAACCAGAAGTAGATGGTCACCGCAGCAAGGAGCAAGCTGCAGGAGAGCCCCAGGATCAACCACAAGCGGCGCCGGCGTATATAGGCGAGCATCAAGAACTCCAGACACGCGTTCTGAATACGGATAGTATAGTCGAAACTGAGCGGCGGCGCCTGATGCAGGGCACCTGCCCGCCCCACGCTTTGCCAACGATTGCCCTGTTGCCCGGCCAGGGATGGCTGTCATCAAAGTCGTCGATCCAAAGCTGGGGATATGCACCCGCCTGCCAGACCAGGCCGCATTTTGCTCCATGTATTGGACGGTCGATGAAGACGGATTGTTCCATGACGGTGACTTGTCGCCCAGCCTGGTACGGGCTCTAGACGGGTGGGCGAGGTCACGGCGACCGGTTCGGTCACCAGCCCAAAGACTGGGGCAATGCTCGCCACGGCTTTCGCTGCGTGCGAGAATACTGAGGCTCGACCGTTTGCGGTTCGATTATTGGCGCAGATGGTAGGGTACATCAATGATCACGCGGTCCTTGCCGGTTCGCCCGCGGCGATAGATCAGGGCCCGCTTTAGATAGCGTGCTGTCTGGTTGTGGAGCAGATCTTGCCACCAATGAGCCGGGACAAATTCCGGCAACATGAGCACGGCCAATCCCCGTTCCGGCTCATGGCTATCGACCTGGTCCAGATAGGCCAGCAGCGGCCCGATGGTGGAACGGTACGGCGAATCCAGTACGACCAGCGGGATTCTCTGACCCCACTGCACCCACTTGTCCCGCACGCGGGAGGTGACCTCGGGCTCGACATCGACTATGACTGCTGTTACATCCTTGGACAGAGAACGGGCAAAGCGTAATGCAATCAGGGTTCCGCGATGCATCCCCGACACTGCGACAACGACCTTCTGTCGCTTACGGGACGCGAGGCCCGCCCACTTTTTGGGAACTTGGCCCTCTAGGGATAGTTGATGGGCCACGGTGAGATAGTACTGGTGGATGCGCTGGAACATCCATACAAACGCCGGTATGAGGAGGATGACGATCCAGGCGCCGTGAGAGAACTTGGTTGCGGCAATGACCAGCAGCACAATTCCGGTCGTCACGGCACCCAGCCCGTTGATGGCGGCCTTCCAGAGCCACTTGGGACCACCCAGTTTGGCCCAATGACGTACCATGCCCGCCTGCGACAGGGTGAAGGAGAGAAAGACGCCAACTGCATAGAGGGGGATGAGGCGGTGGGTCCGACCTCCAAAAAGGATGACCAGCGCTGAAGCCAAAACAGCCAGGGCGACGATACCGTTGGCAAAGACAAGTCGGTCTCCAAGGTTGGTTAATTGGCGGGGTAAGTAGCGATCGCGGGCCAGGATGGCGGCCAATCTAGGGAAGTCGGCGAAAGAGGTGTTGGCCGCCAGCACGAGGATCAGGGTTGTCATCACCTGCAAGGCCAAATACAGGCCACCATCGCCAAATACCTGGCGGCCGATCTGCGAGATAACGGTTTCCTGTTCGACAGGGACGATCCCCAGACCGCGAGCCAGGAAGCTGATACCCAGGAACATGCTACCCAACAATACCGCCATGGCGACCAGAGTCTTGCCCGCGTTTTCCGCTTCTGGGCGGCGAAACGCAGGGATGCCGTTGCTGATGGCTTCGACACCCGTCAGGGCCGTACAGCCAGAGGCAAAGGCGCGCAACACCAGCAACAGCGTCAAGGCCTGGGCGGCTTCGGTCACAGCCGCCGTCCCGGACGGGGCTGGCGAGGCGAGGTTACCGGTTAGCAACCGGGCCAACCCGACGGCGATGAGCGCTGTAAAGAGGGCGACAAAGCCGTAGGTAGGAATGGCGAACAAGGTGCCGGACTCGCGCACGCCGCGCAGGTTGGCCCAAGCGATGAGGAGGATAGCCAGCAAGCACAGCTCCACCCGGATAGGAAACAGACTTGGAAAAGCCGAGGTGATGGACGCGATTCCGGCGGTAGTACTGACGGCTACGGTGAGCACATAGTCGATCAAGAGTGCAGCGGCGGCGATCAGGCCTGGCCACATGCCTAGATTGTCAAAAGCTACGATATATGCGCCTCCACCCGAGGGATAGCCGTGCACGGTCTGGTAGTAGGAGGTGGTGACAATGGCCAACAACGCAACAATGGCCATTGCGATGGGCACCGAAAGCTCTAGGGCTGTGCTGCCGGCCAAGACCAAGACCAGCAGGATCTCCTCGGTGGCATACGCCACTGAGGACAAGGCGTCGGAGGAAAAAATAGCCAGCGCCTGGATCTTGCCTAGCCGCTCGTGCAGTATGCTCGCGCTGGGCAAGGGCGCACCAATCAGGATCTGTCTAGCTCGGCTCAGCATGCGATCTCAACCCCTGTCTCTTGCCAAGTGGAGATCTACAGTCGACGGCTCTTTCATCCGCTGGGAGCTGCCAGCTCATGGAAGGTGTGGAAAAGCCCCGTGATGAGCAGCACCGCAACCAGTACCCAAATGGCGATGATTGCCGCAGTCACAGCCCATCTCGCTGGCCCATCTTGATCCAGTGTTTCTTGCGCCTTGGACCGGCACTCAACCAGCACTTCGTCAGGAATCATCTTGCGGGCCAGCACAATGCCCAACGGAATCAGAACGAGGTCATCCAAGTAGCCAAGAATGGGTATGGGATCGGGAATCAGATCGATAGGGCTTAGGGCATAGGCCACCAGGCCGACCACAAGGAGCTTGGCGTACCAGGGTGTTTGGGGATGCCTGGAGGCCAGGGAGAGGGCAACCGTTTCGCGCTTGAGTTGTTCGGCTTTTTGCTGCCAGTCCTTCATCGTGTAGAGAACTCCTATGTTGTTCAAGGCGCAAATTTATGCGTTGGCGATGATGGGCTCGACGTGCCCTTTGTGCAGCTGAACTGTGATCAGCTGCACCAGTCCCAGCCCAAGATCGAGCACCAGGGCAAGGGTCACAATCACCAGCGCTCCCTTCAGCACCAGCCCATACTCCTGCACCCTGGCAGCTTCCAACAGTAGGTGTCCCAGCCCACCTCCTCCCAGCACGCCCACCCCGGCAGCGATTAGGCCAGAGGCGATGGCGAGCGTCCTTGCAGCTGCAATAAGGCGCACACTGAGTGGGGAAGGAAGCCCATGCTCTACGAGTATGGTCGCCGCCAGGGCCCAGGCCAGGAGACCGATCGAAGACCCGGTCATAATGCTCCCAGAGACCGGACCGATGCCCAATAGACTGACGATGAAGGGGGACCAAACGACCATCAGAAGTCCCATAACCAGGGTCCGCCAGGGCAGGAGCACGAAGGGACGGCGCAATACAGGCACCGCAGAGAAAGAAGCGCGTATCCCGTATCCGCACACCAGGCCCAGCCCACCGCCGATCGCGATCCCAATAAGCCACGGGATCAGAGTTATGAGAAGATGCGCCACGACGGCTGCCATCGAGATGTCTATCTTTTCCATTATCTATTCCTCTCGTGCCTTTCTGGTCAGACGTGAATCCTGCGCTTGAGATGAAGTGGTTGTTGGGGCAGGAACTGGCGTGACGGTGTTGATCGGGAAATCCGGTGTGTTTCTGGTAGGTATGAATGCAAAGGTGCGAAGAAATGTCGCAAAGGCGATCTAGGCCTCGAGGCCCTCCGGTAAGGTAGTAGTCATGCCCGCCAGGACGTAGGCGTCAAGACGGTGCTCCCGTCCTTCATGCAAGATGACAATCTGTCGGCCGCCCCAGCGGGCCGGTGGATAGTTCAGTAGTTCCATGGCTTGCTCGCCGCCGACGGTCAGGCAGCAGTGGATCTGGATCTGGGCGCGGAGGTCGAGAGTCAAGGGTGAGAGGATCATCTCAACGGTCTCGGTTAGTGTGTCTGCCAGGTTTCCGGCCCACAAACGGTGAGAGCAACCCGATGATGGCCAGTGTACATAGCATCTGATTCACCGGGCGCCTGGCGCACATGACCAACCCCCTGCGGTGCCACTTTCTGCCGCGCAGTGGCCTACTGTCCGCCCGCGAAAAAGACCAGAGCCTGCCCATCGCTGCTTTTTAGCCAGAGCCGGTCGCCGTAGCTTTGACACTTGGTGACAGTTGCGAGCAGCTCCAGGTAGTGCGCCTCTTGCTCCATGACCCCCGCCGGGTCGAGACAAGCCATCTCGGTGATGGTGATGTCCGCAAAGCTCAGTGAGGAGCCGGCGTGGAAATAGGCTGCTTCATAGCGGTTGCATCCGGTTGCGCCTTGGGCGGTGCCGGCGGCAAACGTCAGGTTGATCGTGGTCCCTGCCAACAAGCCCTGGGGCATTGGCTGAGGGCCAGGCTCCTCGACGTAGGGATTTGGCCCGATGAAGGCCAACAGCGACCAGGTTGGGCCCTCCAGGGCAAGGTGGTCTGCCTCCGGCAGTGGTTCGAAAACGAGCACCCCTCCGCGCTCGCCATAGAGTTCAAGCTGCTCCGTGCCGAGCCGCAGGTCAGCCTTGGGCGCCATAGTGCCCAGGAACTGTGCTTCTCGGTCGAGACCGGCGTCCGCCACGTGGCAGTCCACATCGAACATGATCTCAAAGAGCAGGCTTAGATCGTCACCGCTCGCCTGGTACGTCGCGAGATAGTCCCTACAGCCCGCATGGCCGCCGAGGACGCTATCGCTGTAGAAGGCCAGGGTAAGGGGGAACTCGTCACCCATGCTTTCACCATCCATAGATACCAGCCGCCAGGTGGTTCCTAACAGCGCGCTGGGATCGGTGGCGAACTCGTCTTTGCGGACAAACACCAGAATCGTGGCATCGCTGGCGTCAGATACTTCTAGACGGTTCTCTACCAGCCGGTAGGTTGTGGCGCTGTTCAGCGCCTGGAGATAGGCCATCTCCTGCTCCATGATGCCGGTGGGTGAGGGACAGTCCATTTCTGTGTGAGCAATGTACGAGGGGATTAGGCGGCCCCCATCGGCGGCCTCGTATTCGCCGCCATAGTTGTTGCAGCCGGCATACCCCCCGAATTCCTCTGCGTCCAGGTTGAGCGTGATGCGCGAGCCGTCCAGCAGGTCTCCACCGCGCAGGGAGGCGAGCAACCATTCGGTGCCCTGGAGGGCGGGATCGACTACGGGTAGCCGCTTGCGGGTGTAGACCAAAACCGTCTCGCCTGCAGCGTTGTCGAAGGCCAGGCGAGCCTCGGTCGCCTGGTAGCGATCGATGCCAGCCAGCGCCTGGAAGAAGGCCTCGTCTTGGGGCATGATGCCCGCTGGCTCCTCGCAGTTGAATTCGGTCCTATGGATCTGGGCCGTATGGAAGCTTGGGCCGCTGGCGGTATAGTCGGCCCCGTACGAGTTACAGCCGGTGCTTCCCTCCATATAATTTTCCGGATAGAAGGCGAGGGTGGGAGAAGCGCCTGCCACGGGAGCCTCGCCGCGCAGAGAGTGGAGGATCCATTCGGTGCCTTCCAGGGGAATGGAAGGCACTGCCGTTGCGGTGGCCGGCGGCTTGGGGGTTGAGGTGTCTGGAACCGGTGTGGCCGGCGATCCACAGGCGGTCAGCAGCAACCAGGCGGCCATCAGGATGATGGCCCGTCGCATGCGATCGTATTTGCGCATGTCTCAATTTCCTTGCCTGGTCGAGCGCCCGGTAGGCTCGACCAGAAAGTGCCCACCAAGGGGTCACAAGCCCTGGCTGGGTCGCCCGGTCGCGATGTCGACGACCGGTCTACTCGTTGGTCCTACGCCAGTTCGTAGCGCTCGATGGCCAGGTTCAGGATCTCGTTGATCAGCTCGTTGTAGGACCAGCCGGCGGCGGCTGCCTCGAGGCACAGGTCCGAATACCCTGGATTGAGACCCGGCAGGGGATTGACCTCTAGGATATATGGCCGGTCGCCGTCATGGGCGTCCAGGCGAAAGTCCACCCGGGCTACATCCAGGCAACCGGTGACACGAAAGACGGCGGCTGCCATCCAATTCAACTCTTCGATCTGCTCAGCGGTCAACGACGCCGGGCAGAGGTAGTGAAACTCATCGGCCATCTCAACCTTGATGCGGCTGGTGTAGATGCCAGCCTCCTCGGCGGGGTAGGCGCCTAAATCCACTTCCAGGGCCGGGAGAAACTGCAGGCCCTTCAGGATGCGCGGCGCTTCCTCGTCTTCGGGTACGCGCCAGGCGACCGGCGAGCCTAGGTTGCCGAGTACGCCGACCGTCACTTCGCGCCCCTCGATATAGCGCTCGGCAAGTACCGGCTGATCGTAGCGCTCGAACAAGCGGCGAAGCTGGGTGCGCAACTGGACCTCGTCGCGCGCGATCGACTCGGCACTGATCCCCATACCCGTTCCTTCGCGGCTGGGCTTCACAAAGAGCGGAAATTGCATCTGGGGGTCCAGTGACTCGGTGACACGCTCGAACACCTGGAAAGGCGGCGTGGTCAGGTCGTGGTAGGTCAGCACCCGCTTGGTCATCGGCTTGTCGAGGGCCAGGGCCAGGGTCAGCACCTGGGAGCCGGTGTAGGGAATGCGCAGCATCTCGAGGAGAGCCGGCACGTGGGCCTCACGACCGTCGCCAAAATGCCCTTCGCAGATGTTGAAACAGATGTCGGGCTTGAGCCGGGGCAGGGTCTCAACCAAGGAGATATCGCCTTCGAGGAAGGTGACGTCGTGCCCGCCGGCCTCAATGGCCCGCATGATGGCCTGGATCGTTGCCTCCGAGTCCAGATCATCCCAGCGGTCCGGCGACATGCCGGGCCAGGTGGGTGCGTTCTTTTTCAGGTTGGCCAATAGCGCGACGTTCATTCTGATTCTCCTGGTGTGAGGGTCTGCTTGACAGGCGCCCAGCGGATGCGGGTCAGGCGCTGGTGGCTGGTGTGGAACCCATCAGGAACGATAGCGATCTCATGGCCGGCCAACAGCGCGGCGATCCCCTCCTGGCCCTCTTCGCTCCCGTCGACGGCGCGCTGCTGGCACGATGGGCAGGTAGCCGGATCGTGACGCTCGTAGGTTTGGGGCTCGGTGTAGGTAGTGATAAAGCCCTCAAAGTTGCGTACGACGACCCGATCAGCCGATTGGCTGAGGAGATAGTTGGGCATCACCGGGATCTTGCCCCCACCCCGCGGGGCATCGATCACAAAGGTCGGCACAGCAAAGCCGGTGGTATGGCCGCGCAACGATTCGATGATCTGCATACCGGCAGCCACTGGTGTGCGAAAGTGGCCGGCGCCATGCACCAGATCGCACTGGTAGATGTAGTAGGGCCGTACCCGGTTGCGGACCAGCTTGTGCACCAAGTCCTTCATCACGTTGGGGCAGTCGTTGACGCCGGCCAGCAGGACCGACTGATTGCCCAAGGGGATGCCGGCGTCGGCGAGGAGGGCCAGGGCGGTCTCCACCTCCGGTGTGATCTCTTTGGGATGGTTGACGTGGACGTTCAGCCACAGGGGATGGAACTGGCGCAGTATGTTCACCAGGTCCGGCGTGATACGCTGTGGCAAAAAGACCGGCACCCGGCTGCCGATGCGCAGAATCTCAATGTGGGGGATCGCCCGCAGGCTGCGCAGCAGTTCTTCGAGGACACGCTGCGGCAGGGTGAGCGGATCGCCCCCCGAAAGCAATACGTCACGCACCTGCGGATTACCGGCGATATAGCGGATCTGCGCATCGTAGTCGTTGCGGCTAAACTGGGCACCCGGGTCGCCGACGATGCGGCTGCGAGTGCAGTAGCGGCAGTAGCTGGCGCATTGCGTGGTGACCAGCATCAGCACCCGGTCAGGATAGCGGTGTACCAAGCCTGGCACTGGTGAGTGGGCATCTTCGCCCAGCGAATCCACCATCTCGGCCGTAAAGGGCACCAACTCCTTGCCGGTGGGGATCACTTGTCGGCGGAGGGGGCAGGTGGGATCATCGGGATCGATCAGGCTGGCAAAGTAGGGGGTGACGTCCACCCGGAAGTGGCGCGGCGCAGACAGCCCCGTGATCTCTTCTGGCGTCAGGTGGATGAGTCTGCCCAACTCCTCGGCCGTGTTTAGCCGGTGGGCCAGTTGCCAGCGCCAGTCATTCCACTTTTCGGGCGGCACGTCCGCCCAGCTGTGCGGCGGCCTTTGCCAACCGGGGGGTTCCTCTTCTTTCCTACCATCTACCATGAGACATGTCCTCCCGAGACACGGATCGCATCTCCTACAGAACAAGGGGCAGAGGCAACCTGCGTGCAAAGCAGGAACGGACTCGGCTCTCACAGTCCGAATCGAATGTTATCATCCTTTTGCCCCTCAATCCTATTTCCCCTCCGGTGTGCTGCTGGTTCGCCGCCGGAACACGACACCCAACCTTGTTATTGTGGTCCAAGTTTGTCTGAAAAATGTGGAAAAGAGCTATCAATACAGTGACGTTCCGCACAAAGGATACGATTCTTGACACACTAATCATCTGCCGTCTGCGGGGCAGGGTACTCGGGCTCGACAGACGAAGACATGGCCTGTGGCTTTGGGCCAAAGGCGAAATCCACGCCACTGGGAAATCCGGGCGCCTTCCCGCCAGAGATCACCACCTCGTAGGCTGGGGGCAGGGCTGTCTGGCCCGGCGCACAGGCGACCACCAGGTACTTACCCCCGACCAGCAAGGGATCGACCAGCCCCCAGGGGCCATTGCCGGCAAAGAGT
>JASFOV010000071.1:0-12616 GCA_050116355.1 Anaerolineae bacterium | reverse complement strand
TGAAGTTCGCGGTCGTAGGCGCGCGCGGCTGCTTCTGGCTCTAGCTCGCCCCGTATGCGGTGGATGTTTTCGGGTGGGATGGAGATGTGGCCCAGGAGGGTTTCGTGGGCCAGGTAGTAGTTGCTGTTTGGATCGTTGGGCGGTACGCAGCGTTCATCCCCCCAGAAGATATGGGTCTGTGCCCATGGAATCTGGCCCTGGTAGGGCTCGCTGGCCAACACTCTGAATAGAGCGCGGGGCGTCGAGCCACCAGACAGGGCGACGCCAAAACGACCGCGAGAGGGGACCGCCTCCTGGGCGGCGGCAGCGAACCGTTCCGCCGCCTTGGCCGCCAACGCTGCTGGATCTGGTACAACGATAACCTGTGCGTCCATCGGGTTCTCCTCCTGATGATGTGGTTGGAAGACAGATTGCTGTTGGCCCCGTGCTGTCAACGGCATGCCGGGGTTCAATCGTGCGCCGCGCAGCCCCGCAACCAGGCCCGCCCGTCGCCGGCCAGGAGCTCGTCCGCCGCGGCAGGACCCCAGCTGCCCGGCTCGTAGATGGCCAGCGGCGATGTCTCGGCTGATTGCCACTCATCCAAAATGGGATCGATGATGCCCCAAGCCAGCTCGATCTCATCAGCTCGGGCAAAGAGCGCAGCGTCGCCCTGGAGCGCATCGAGCAGCAGTCGTTCATAAGCTTCGGGTAGCGCCGTGGGGCCAAAGTCGTCGGCGTAGTGAAAGTCCATGTCGACCGAGCGCGGTCTCATGCCCGCGCCGGGCTCTTTGGCCTCAAAGTGTAGGTGAATGCCCTCATCGGGCTGGAGGCAGAGCGACAGGACATTGGGCGAGATGCGATCCTCTGGCGCCAGGGGAAACATGAGATGCGGTACGCCTTTGAACTGGATAGCGATCTCGGTCGTTTTTTCGGCAAGGCTCTTGCCCGAGCGAAGGTAGAACGGCACTCCCTGCCAGCGCCAATTGTCGATAAATAGCTGCAAGGCGGCATAGGTCGCGGTTCGCGAATCAGCGGCCACGCCCTCGGTCTGGCAGTAGCCGTCGTACTGGCCTGGCACGTGGCCCTCTCCGTCGCGAACAGCCCGCAGGATCTTGACCTTCTCGTCGCGCAAGGCCTTGGCATCGAAGCGGCTCGGCGGTTCCATGGCAGTCAGGGTCAGCAGTTGTAGCAGGTGGTTCTGGAACATATCGCGGAGTACACCGGCGCGGTCGTAGTATCCGGCCCGGTGCCCCACATCTACGGTTTCGGCCACTGTGATCTGGACATGGTCGACGTAGTTGCGGTTCCACACCGGCTCAAAGATCGTATTGCCAAAGCGAAACGTCAGGATATTCTGGACGGTTTCTTTGCCTAGATAGTGGTCGATGCGGTAGATCTGTTGCTCGCCGAATGCAGCATGAACCTGCTCATTGAGTCGGTGGGCGCTCTCCAGGTCGTGTCCGAACGGTTTCTCGATGATGATGCGCGTCCAGCCGGAACTGTGATTCAGTCCAGCCTGGCCCAGGTGCTCGACGATGACCGGATAAAGAGTGGGTGGCGTGGCCAGGTAGAACAGATGGTTGCCGTTCGAGCTCGCCTTGTCATCCAGCTGCGCCAAGCGATCGGCCAGACGGCTGTAGGTTTCGGGATCGTCATAGTCTCCCGGCAGGTACGAATACTGGTCCTTGAATTGGGACCATAGCGCACAGATGCCCGGCTTATGCCGGGCGTACGACTCTACCCCCTCGTAGAGGTGCTGGCGGAATGCCTCGTCCGAGAGGGAGCTGCGCGCTACGCCCACCACCTGTACTGAGGATGGCAACAAGCCCTCGCAGCCCAAACTGTGGAGCGCGGGAATGAGCTTGCGGCGGGTGAGATCGCCGGATGCGCCAAAGATTACGATGTTGGCCGGCTCGATGTTCGGTTTTGTTAGGCTCATGAGCGGACGCTCCTGTTCTTGCGTAAGCTGGCTCGGGCTCAGGCTTGGCTCTGGTGTAGCTCGGTGAGGCGGGCTTGGACCTCAAGTGGCAGCTTGGTCACGGTGGTTCGTAGTGCCTCGCGGGAAGAATATCGAACTAGGTTTTCGGCGCTGCGCCGCTGGGCGATCCGTCGCGCATCGGCTCCATTTTGGGAGCTAGGCAGCAACGGATCGCCGGTCAAAGTGTCTCTCTCGTCGGAGGACACATGCGCGCTAGGCGGCATCAACGGACGACGCCTCGCGCAGTTGCTCACACTTTTCGGCGATGCTGTCCATCAGCGAATCGAAGGAGCGGGCAAAGGCGGCCACCCCATCCTCCTGCAACTGGTCGGTGATGGCATCCAAATCGATGCCCAACTCGGCCAGCGCATCCAGTTGCGCGTAGGCTTCATCCATGTTGGCGGTCAGGCTGTTGGCCACCCGCCCATGGTCGAGCAGCGCCTCGAGGGTGGCCGGCGGCACGGTGTTCACCGTGTCGGGACCGATGAGTTCATCCACGTACAAAGTGTCGGGGTACTCGGGATTCTTGGTGCTGGTGCTGGCCCAAAGCGGTCGTTGGACGCGAGCTCCCAGGGCGACCAATCGTTCCCAGCGTTCGCCGCGGAAAGTCTCTTGAAAGCACTCGTAGGTGGCCTTGGTGTTGGCGACGGCGATCTTGCCTTGCAGTTCGCTGTTGCCTACTTCTTCGAGGGCGCGATCGACAGCCGTGTCGACGCGGCTGACAAAGAAGGAGGCCACCGAAGCGACGCCACTCAGGTCGCCCCCGGAATCGGCCAGTCGCTCCAAGCCGCTCAGGTAGGCGCCCGTCACAGCGTCGTAATGGTCGAGGGAGAACATCAGCGTGATGTTGATGTTGACACCCTCGCCGATCAGCGTCTCAACGGCGGGGATGCCAGCCGGCGTAGCGGGCACTTTGATCATGATGTTGGGCCGGCCCAGGGTGGTAAAGAGCCGCCGCGCTTCGGCGATGGTGTTTTCGGTGTCGTGGGCCAATCCCGGATCGACCTCCAAGCTGACATAGCCATCCACGCCAGCGGTGCGGTCGTACACGGAACGCAGGATGTCGGCGGCGCGGCCAATGTCGTCCAGGGCCAGCGCTTCGTAGATCTCGGTCACCGATCGACCCTCAGCCACCAACTCGCTCAGGGCATCGTCATAGTCGGTGCTGCGGGCGATGGCCTTCTCAAAGATCGACGGGTTGGAGGTGACGCCCCGCACGCCGGTCTGGACCAGTTCTGCCAGTTCGCCGGATTCGATCAATGCGCGGCTAATGTTGTCGAACCAGATCGATTGGCCCAGCTTGCTCAATTCGTGTACCTTTGTCATGTTGAATCTCCTTGTGTCGCTCGATAGATCTTGGATGTGCCCCCGGCTACCGCGGTCAGTGCAAAAAGCGCAATGTCTGCCCCCTCGTCTGCCCCCCGGTGGACTGTTGTTGGTAGTATGGCACACCCCGTGGTTCCTGTATGTTGTACACCTTACATTTTGGCTGCAGCTGGTACCTTTGTGACCGGTTCGGCGCTGATTTCCTTGTATCTACGGGTCTGCGATCTCGAGGTTCAAGTGCGGAACGATCGACGGCTCATGATCTAGTCCGGCTCCTCCAAGTTGGCGAACAGGTTGTTCAGCGACTCGGAGAAGGAGGGATGGGCAAAGACCCCATCGCGTAGAACGGGGTACGGCACACCACCCATCATGGCCATTTGCAGGACGGCCATCACCTCGCCACCCTCTACACCGAGGATGGCCGCGCCCAAAATCTGGTCGTTGTCCGCATCGACGACGGCCTTCATCAGGCCCCGGGTTTCGTCAGTTTCCAGGGCGCGGGCGACCCAGCTCATGGGCATCTTGGCCACCCGGACGGTGTACCCTTGTTCGCGGGCTTGCTGCTCGCTGAGGCCGATGCGACCCAATTGCGGATCGATAAAGACCACATAGGGCAGCAGCCGGTCCCGGGTCGTGGCGTCGCCGCCCTCCAGCAGATTGGCGCGGATGATGCGAAAGTCGTCATAGGATATGTGGGTAAAGGCCGGTCCGCCGTTGACGTCGCCCAGGGCATACACGCCGGCGACCGTTGTCTCCAGGCGCTCGTCGGCGCGGATGAAGCCCTGTGCGTCGGTCTCAATCGCGGTCGCATCCAAATTGAGCTGATCGGTGTTGGGAACGCGTCCAGCGGCGACCACCAGGTGCGAGCCGGTGAGGACACGCGGCCCAGCGGCAGTGCGCACGCTCAGGTGCAGGGTGTCATCCTCCCCCGGCTCGACGCGCACCGGCTCGGTCTCGAGCAGGATCTGGATGCCGTCCTGGCGCAGAATCTCGGCAATCTCTTCAGCGACGTCCCGATCTTCATGGGTCAGCAGTTGGTCGCGCCGCTGCACAATGGTCACCTGGCTGCCAAAGCGACGGAACATCTGGCCAAACTCCAGGCCGATGTAGCCGCCGCCGATGATGAGCAGATGCTCCGGAACCTGGGCCAACTCCATGATCGAAGTCGAGTCCAGGTAGGACACTGCGTCCAGGCCGGGCAGGTCAGGCGTGCGCGGCCGGGCGCCGGTATTGATAAAGATCGTGCCGGCGGTGAGGTGGCGCACGGTGCCATCGTCCAGGGTCACTTCAATGCGTTGGGCACCGCTGAAGCGGCCGTGGCCCATGATCAGATCCAAGCCGTCGGTGCCCTCCAGGCGGTTGCGGGAGCCACTGCGGAAACTGTCGACAATGTCCCGTTTGCGCTGGCGTACCTGGGCCATATCGACGGAGATAGCGCCGGTCTGCACCCCATAGTCCGCCGCCCGGCGGGCGAGGTGCGCCACCCGGGCGCTGGCCACCATGGTCTTGGTTGGGGTGCAGCCCTCGTTGACACAGGTCCCGCCCACGTGTTGGCTCTCCACCAGGGCCGTCTGCCAGCCGGCGCCGGCCAGAGCCGTGGCCAGCGGCACGCCGGCCTGGCCGGCACCGAGTATGATGGCGTCGTATCGTTCGGCTGAAGTAGTCATTGCTTTTCTGTACTCCTTTGGTAGCTTGGTGACGGCCTAGTCCTTCCAATCCTCCAGGTAGGGCAGGTCGCGCTCCTTCACCGCGTCGCCGAGAGCCGGGTGCATGGACAGGTCGGGCGAGTATCGGCTGGCCGGCGGTGTGCGGCCCAAGGCCTCGGCCATGGCGCGTACATGGTGCGGTGCGCCACCACAGCAGACACCGATATAGCTCACGCCCAGATCTTGCGCGGCGACGGCAAAGTCGGCCATATCGAAGCGCGTCGTCTGGAAGGGGTCGAGCCCAATGGGAAAGGCGCGTCCTCGCGGCCCATCGCGTAGGGCAGTGAAGGACGGCTCTTGGGGGGTGGTGCGGTAGGCCACCGGCAAGGCAGCGAGCGGATGGCTGCCCAGCGTATCGCCGATCTCTTGGACCAGCGGCAACATGGTCTGTGGGCCGCGGGAACAGTTGAGACCGACCACGTCGGCGCCCCGATCGGCCAGGATCTTGCAGGCCTCGGCGAAGGAGTAGCCGTCCTTGGTGGTGCTGTGGATGGAGCCAAAGTTGATGACCGTTGGCAGGTCGAATTCCTGGCTCACCTCCAAGGCGATGAGCGCCTCGCCAAAATAGTCCAGGGTTTCGGCCACGATCAGGTCCACGCCTTCTTCGGCCGCCCAACCGATCTGCTCGCGGTACATGGCCCGCACCAGTTCGCCCGTTTCTTGGGGCTTACGGTGGTCGTAGACCCAGGTGTTGCTCACGTCGCCGGCGACCAGCGCATCTCCTTCTTGGGCGACAGCGTGGGCCAGACGCACTGCCTGGCGATTCAGCGCTTCCAGATCCCCTTCCCGGCCGATGGCCTTTAGCTTGTCGCGGTGGGCATAGTAGGTCAGCGCCAGCATGACATCGGAGCCAGCTCGCAGGAACTCCCGGTGCAGTTGCTCCACAGCCTCGGGATGCTCCAGCACAACCTCGGGCACGTAGGGGCCGGCTTGCAGGTAGCCCCGCCGCTCCAGCTCAAAGAGGTATCCCTCTGCCGCCAATACCGGTCCTTGCGCCAGTCGTTCCAAGAAGCCAACCTTTTTGCTCATCAAGTCCTCCTTAGGGATGGTCAATCTATCAGGGCTAGACCCTGTCTTCGACATCGATCAGAATCGCCCGCGCCGGGGCGCCGTCGCTGCCCTCGATGCGCAGGGGCAGGCAGACGAACTGGTAAAAGCCGGGCGCGATCTGGCTGAGGTCCAGGCCTTCGACCGCGATCACACCCGCGCCGAGCAGCTCGCGGTGGGTGGGCGCCGGACTGTCAAAGGGGGCGACCGACAGGTAATCGATGCCCACCAGCCGGATGCCGTGCTCCACCAACCAGCGCGCCCCGTCCGGGGTGATGGCCACAAACTCGCGATCGAAGGTGTTGTCAGAGCCGGCCCATCGATCGGAGTTGATGGTGCGAAACAGAATACGCTCGACGCCGGCCGGAATCTCCATCTGTTTCAGCGTCGCCGCCGACAGGTGACCCGGGGTCTGGACGTGGACCACCAGGGCCGGCCCGACCAGCACCTCGAGATCGAGGCGGTCCACGCCGCTGCCACCCGAGACAAAGTGGATGGGGGCGTCGACGTGCGTGCCGGTGTGCGCGCCCATATCCAGGCGGGTGACGGTGGCCAGATCGCCGCGATCGAGGTGCGAAACCTGCTCGATCCCAATGGCCGGATCGCCGGGCCAGACCGTAAGCGATTCGGAGATAGGCAGTGAGATATCGTGGATGGGCATCAGATCCCCCCTTGGCATTCCTGGATCAGGTTCGCGACGAGCGCGGTCCAGCCGGTCTGGTGGCTGGCGCCCAGTCCGGCCCCGTTGTCGCCGTGAAAGTACTCGTAGAACAAGATGTGATCTCGCCACTGCGGGCTTTGGAACAGCGATTGGCCGCCAAAGACGGGGCGCCGCCCGCCGTTGGCGCGGTCCTGGCGGAACAGGTTGATCAGGCGTTGGGACAACTCCTGCGCCGCCTCGTCCAGGGTCAGACTGCGGCCCGATCCGTGGGGCATCTCGACCTGGAGCGAGTCGCCATAGTAGTAGTGGTACTTGTGCAGGGCCTCAATCATCAGGTAGTTGATGGGAAACCAGATCGGCCCCCGCCAGTTGGAGTTTCCGCCAAACAGGTGGCTTCTGGACTCGGCTGGTTCGTAGCGCACGGCATGGGCTTGGCCGTCAACCGTGCAGCGGAAGGGGTGATCGGCGTGATAGCGGGACAGGGAACGCAAGCCGTACTCGGACAGGAACTCGCCGGAGTCGAAAACCCGCTGCAGAATGCGGGACAATTGTTCGCGGCCAACGATGGCCAGTTGGTAGTGACCATCGGGACCGACCTCGCTGAATGGCGCCACATGCGCGACCAAGTGGGGGCGGTATTCCAAGAACCACTCCAAGCGCCGCCGGAAGCGTGGCAGCTGTTCCAATTGCTCCGGCTCTAAGGCTTGGACCGCCAGCAAGGGGATGAGCCCCACGAAGGAGCGGACGCGCAACGGGAGAAATCGATCGTCCGGCGTGTGCAGCACATCGTAGAAGAACCCATCCTGGTCATCCCAAAGGCTCACGCCGTGATGGCCCATGTCGTAGAAGGCGTTGGCGATGTAGATAAAGTGTTCAAAGAATTTGGTGGCGACATCCTCGTAGGCCGGTTTGGTCTTGGCCAGCTCCAGGGCCATGGTCAGCATGTTGAGGCTGTACATCGCCATCCAGGCGGTGCCATCCGCCTGCTCGATGTGGCCGCCGGTGGGCAGCGGCGCGCTGCGGTCAAAGACCCCAATGTTGTCCAGACCCAGGAACCCACCCTGGAATACGTTGTGGCCGTGATAGTCCTTGCGGTTGACCCACCAGGTAAAGTTGAGCAGCAATTTGTGAAAGATGCGCTCCAGGAACAGCGTGTCCGCTTGACCGGTGGTTTGGCGCGTGATCTCGTACACGCGCCAGGCAGCCCAGGCGTGCACGGGTGGGTTCACGTCGCCCAGGGCCCACTCGTAGGCCGGCAATTGGCCGTTGGGGTGCATGTACCACTCGCGCAGCAGCAATATGAGCTGGCGCTTGGCCCACTCGGGATCCAGCAGGGCGATGGGCAGGGTATGAAAGGCCAAGTCCCAGGCCGCGTACCAGGGATACTCCCACTTGTCCGGCATGGACAGCACATCCAGGTTGTAGATATGTTCCCAGTCGGCGTTGCGCCCCTGCTTGCGCGACGCCGGTGGCGGCGGGTGACTTGGATCGCCGTTGAGCCATAGCTCGACGCTGTAGTGGTAGAACTGTTTGGTCCACAGCAAGCCCGCCAGCGATTGGCGCCAGATGCGCTGCTCATCCTCGTCGAGATCGGGGGGCTGGATGGCCGCGTAGAATGCATCGGCTTCGGCGATCCGTTCTTCGAACACGCTGTCGAATTGGGCGAAGGGTTGGTCGTGCTCAACGTCAGAGAAGCGCACCCGCATGGTAACGGCCTCG
Source organism: Anaerolineae bacterium (assembly GCA_050116355.1). Lineage (GTDB taxonomy): Bacteria > Chloroflexota > Anaerolineae > JAAYZQ01 > JAAYZQ01 > JASFOV01. The sequence goes on along the minus strand of JASFOV010000071.1, from coordinate 4,200 downwards.
CCTGGTGGGACGGTGGCTTGAAAGTGAGCCGCGACCTTGGTCCCTTTTTGATCGGGGTTGACCCGGTCGCTGTGGCCCTCGACTACGGCCTCGTTGATGCCATCTTTGACGTACGCGGTGGTGTTGGGCGAGCCGAACAACCGCTCGGCATTGGTTTCATTCTCGGTGAAGAGCAAGGGGATGGGACCCTGTGACGTGTCGACGTACCACCACCGGTCGCCCAGATGGCGCTCGGGCGCATAGACCGTGCCGGCCTCTGTGGCCTGGAGCTCGGGCCGGGGCCGGTCGTAGCCCCACGACCAGGTGTTGCGGTACCAGAGATGGGGCAAGATATGCAGGGGCGCCGCTTCGGGACCGTGGTTGATGGCCGTGATGCGGCACAAAATATCCTCTTGGTCGGCCTTGGCGTACTCGATGGTGACGTCAAAGTACCGGCCCGCCTCAAAGGTATCGCGTAGGGCATCCACCAGTTCGTATTCAGGATCGTCCAGCCCGCGCCGCCGGTTGCCGTCCACAAGGCCGGCGTACGGAAAGGCCACCTGCGGATAGCGGTACAGCATCTTCATATAGGAGTGGGTCGGCGTGCTGTCGAGATAGTAGTAGATCTCTTTTACATCCTCGCCGTGATTCCCCTCCGGGCCGGTCAACCCAAAGAGCCGCTCCTTCAGGATCGGATCGCGTTCGTTCCACAGGGCTAGGGCCAGGCACATGTTCTCGAAACGGTTGCTGATGCCGGCCAATCCGTCCTCATTCCAGCGGTAGGTCCGGCTGCGAGCGTGGTCGTGGGGAAAATAGTCCCAAGCCTCGCCCGTGTCGCTATAGTCCTCGCGCACAGTGCCCCAGGCCCGCTCGCTGAGGTAGGGGCCCCAATGCTTCCAGTCAGCCCGCCGGGCTTCTGAATCAGCCAGGCGTTGGTGTTCTACGGTTTGAAAATTAGGCATAGATCTCGTGGCTAGCTGCGACCTTGCACGGGAACGGCCGCCCCGTTCACCGGCCAGGCAGCATCGGACGCCAGAAAGAGGATAACCTCGGCGATGGCCGCGGGTGGCACCCAGCGGCTGTGATCGGCCTGGGGCATGGCTTCGCGGTTCTGCGGCGTGTCGATGGTGCCCGGCATCACACAGTTGACGTTGATCCCGTCGTGCCGGAGCTCGGCGGACAGGCTCTCGACCAACCGCAGGACGGCGCTCTTGGAAGCGCTGTAGGCCGCCGACTTGGCAGTGCCCTTCAGCCCGGAAAGGGCCGCGACATGCACGATCTTGCCCGCGCCCTGGTCCAGCATGGGGGGCACCACCGCCCGGCTGAGGAAAAAGGCGGTGCGGGCATTGATGTTCTGGAGGAAATCCCAGGTATCTGGCGACGTCTCGTGGGTGGCTCGTCCGCCGCGCCAGCCGCCGATGGCGTTGGCCAGCACATCGATCCGTCCAAAGTGAGCCAGGGCCTGCTCCACCGCGCTGTCGACCGACGCCGCATCGGTAGCGTCTACCGAGCCGAGCAGCAGGTGATCTGCCGAGTTGGCCAGCTCGGGGAACTGGATGGGCAACTGGTCGGCCGCACGGTCCAGAAGAACCAGCTTGGCCCCAGCGGCGTGGAAGGCGTGGGCAATGGCTTGCCCCAAATTGCCCGACGCGCCTCCGACCATGACAACTTGATTGGTAAAGTCAAACATGTAGAACCTCCTTTGGGATGTAGGTGGCGGTTCTTGTCCCGTGCTCAGCCCAAGCCCAGGCCGTATGCGGCTGCACCCAGGAGGGCGGTCTTGTCATTCAAGATGACGTAAACCGGAATATGGGCCAGCATGTCCGCGAACCGGCCTTTGTTGACGAACGAAGCCATAAAGGTTCCGTCTTTGAGCTTGGGCAAGATCCTGGGCGGGATGCCGCCGCCCAGGTAGATGCCGCCGATGGCCATCACCTTGAGCGCCAGGTTTCCGGCTTCCGCACCGAGAATGGACACAAAGGTGTTGAGCGTGGCGATGCTCAGCTCGCACTCGCCGGCCATGGCTTTCTGGACGATGATGGGTGTGGGATCGTCTGCTTTGCGTAGGGCCTTTCTCATTTCCGGCAGTTCTTTGGCAAAGCTCTGTTTCTTGAGAAAGGCATAGATGTTAGGCAGGCCGCTGCCGGACGCCAATCGCTCGTAGCTCACGTGCCCGAACTTGCCCAGCAGGTGCCGCAGGAGCCGGATCTCGAGCAGGTTGGTCGGACCAAAGTCGGTGTGCCCGCCTTCGGACGGGATGACGTGATAGTGCCCGTCCTGGTAGAACAGAAAGGCTTGCCCCAACCCAGTGCCTGGGGCGAGCACGGCCTTGGTCCCACTGCGGGCCGGCGCATCGTTGAGGACGAACAGGTCGTCCTCCGCCAGGTGGATGATGCCGTGCCCGGTCGCCTCCAGGTCGTTGAGCAACTTGACCGAGTCAAGCCCAAGAGAGTGTTCTAGCTCCTCTTCACTGATGACCCAGGGCAGATTGGTCGCCGTCGAATGTCCTTCGACCACCGGCCCGGCCACACCAAAGACGGCCCACTCGACCGGTACCCCCGTCCGCTGTAGGAATTCGAACACGACCGCTTCCAGGCTAGGATACTGGTCGCTGCTGAAGGTGGTCTGGTGTTGGGGCATCAACCCAGACTCCGGCTCAAAGACCGCTAGGTTGGTTTTCGTTCCGCCAATGTCCCCTGCAAGTAGCATCTTGGCCTTACTCCTTCTGCATACAGCACCGGCGAGGGTGATTATTATAATTACGATAGCATAAAATGGGGTATGTGTCAACTTACCCCGGTGTCTGGACATAGGGTGGTACTGTATCAAATTCGGTGGAAATCGAGAATCTGGCTGTTCCGCGACCGCCGGGAGCCCAACAAGGTCATCGCTAGTCCCTCACGCATGAGTAGGCGAGACTACCGCGCTCCTTTGGGACTCGTAGTGACAACTGGGCGCCCTCGAACGACCGTACCAAGCGCGTAACGCACGAGATTCGGGGGGTTCCGGCGCGCAGCGGTTAGGCCCGTCCTGTAGCCGTGCACAGGGCCCCCGGTCGCCGTGCACTGGGGCCTCGGCAGGCCCCCGCAGAACGAGATGCATCGGCAATGAGCCAATCCGCCCCGTCATTGCGAGACAGCGCCGTGGGCGCCCCTCTAGGGCCGGTTGAGGTTGTACTTCATGATCGCCGCGTGGCGGCCGCCCTTGATCCGCTCCAGGGCATAGACGTCGCCGGCCGGACCCCGCGCCCGCTCGAGCACAGCCTCCACCGCGGCCTGGTCCGCCGCATCCAGCGCGAACGCAAACAGGCGCAGGGTGTCGGGCAGATGGCCCGCGTGCCGTGCGCCGACGATGGCCGCGGCCACGCCCGGCTGCTGGAGCACGTAGCGCGTGGCGACAGTGGCGATGCTGGCCTCATGCTTGTCCGCGATCCCGGCCAGCACCGCCAGCAGTTCCTGGTACAGCGGCCAGCCACCGAACTCGTCGATGATCAGCTTGTACTTGGTCAGCGAGCGGTTCTCCAAGGGCGGCTGCGGCTCGGACGCACCCCGGTAGCGCGCCGACAGAAAGCCGCCGGCCACGGTGCCGTAGCACAGCAGGGCGATGCCGTGTTGCCGGCAGAAGTCGGCCATGGCCCCCGCCGGACGGCGGTCGAGCACCGAGTATTGCACCTGGTGAGCGACCACGCACACGCCGGCGCCCACGATCTCGGCCAGGTGGGACAAGTCAAAGTTGGTCAGGCCCAGGTGCCGGATCTTGCCCGCCTGGCGGAGGTCCTCCAGGTGCAGCGCCGCCTCGACATAGCCCGGCACGTCATAGTCCCACCAGTGGAACTGGACCAGGTCCAGGCGCTCCACGCCCAGGCGCCGCAGCGAGCGGTCGATGGCCGTCGCCACCTGCTGCCGGGTGAGCGCCGGCAACGCCGCCAGGTCGGGCACGTACTTGGTGTGGACCTGCACCGCGGGCAGATCCGCCCCGTACCGCCGCAGGAACTCGCCGATCAGGGCCTCGACCCCCGTATAGATGTCGGCGCAATCAAAGGTGGTGATCCCGGCCTCGACGTACTGCCGCATGTCGGCCAGCGCCTGATCGCGATCGACCGTGCCGTGGCCGCCAGCCAGTTGCCAGCCGCCCTTGATCACCCGCGAGATGCTGTAGCCAGGCGCCAGCTGGAACCGATCGACGGCCATGCTACTCCACCTCCCGTTCCAGAGGCACGGC
>JASFOV010000070.1:0-12649 GCA_050116355.1 Anaerolineae bacterium | reverse complement strand
TTGAACTCGAGCGTCTCGGTGTCGACAAACATCAGAGTTGGACAGCGGCCAAATACTGGGCTCGTAGGGGAGTCCAGGGTTGGGCCCTGTGCGGAAACTACGACTTTCATTTGCCAATTCTCCTATTTGTGCGTATAGTCTTGAACTTGGGTGCATGCCTGGCATGTCACCCATGCCATCTTCTTCGGTGTAGATGGGAAAGCGGGGGCGGGTAACGGGTTGCCACCTTCGTTGTCCCGCCCCTGCGCTGGTTCGGCCTGGATGCCTACTCTGTCGAAAGCTCGTCGATCCGACTGTGGATCGATTCAAGCTGCGTCTTCAGCCACTCGGCTTCCTCTTTGAGCATATCGATCTCCTGCTCACGGGATGGAAAGCCATAGGGGGCCGGCCCAACTGCTGGCCGTCCCCACGCTGGTCCTGCGTCGGACCAGTGGCGCCCGCGCCAGCCGCCGCGACCACCACCATAGCCGCGACCACCACCGAAACGTCCGTAGAATCCTCGTTCCGGTCCGGCCTGCGCCCAGCCTGGTGCGCCATAGCCACTGCAATATCCCATGCCCCGGCCTGTCCGTGGACCCATCCCGTAGGGGCCGGTTCTGTCTCCTGCTGGCATCTGCATCACCTCCTCTCGATAGTGGTATCTGTTTACTGTGGTCCAGCGTTCATGAACATGGCCTTTCGCGCTTCGGGTGTGCGTTGGGCCAGTTCTTCAGCAATCGGTTCAAAGGCTTCGGTCTCATATTGCTCCACGTGCCCCGCGTCGCAGAGTTTGGCGATCTCCGGATCGATCGGCAGCCGACCCAAGAAGGGGACGCCGATCCGTTGCGCTGTCTCTTCAGCGTGGCTGGGACCAAAGATCTCGTACTGCTTGCCTGTGTCGGGGCATACAAAGTAACTCATATTCTCCACCAGGCCCAGCATCGGCGTCTGCATCTGCTGGACCATATTGGCCGCTTTGCGCACCACCATACCCGCCAGATCTTGTGGTGAGCTCACCAACACCACACCGGACAGCGGCAGAGACTGCATCACGGTCAACGACGCGTCCGAGGTGCCGGGGGGCAAGTCTACGATCAAATAGTCCAGCTTGCCCCAAAAGATATCGCCCCAGAACTGTTTGATCGCCCCGCCGACCAGCGGGCCGCGCCAGATCACGGCCTGATCCTCCTGCTCCAGGAGCAGGTTGATGGACATCACTTTGATGCCCAGCGTGCTCCGCGGTGGGGTGGGGCCCATCGGGCTCATGCCCAGTTGGGCTCCATTGGGGAAAAACATCTTGGGAATGCTGGGACCGGTGATGTCCGCATCGAGGATCCCGACTTCGTAGCCTTTGCGGCGCAGCGCCACGGCCAACAGACCGGTGACGAGCGACTTGCCCACTCCGCCTTTGCCACTCATCACCGCGATCACGCGACTGATGGCGTTCAGATCCTCCGCTGCCCCTTTGTCCTGCTGAGGTACACCGATGCCGATGCGGCGTTTCTCCTCGTCGGTCATTTCCTCGAGCTCAACCTCTACCGCCTCGACATCCGGCAGTGCGCCCACCGCCTGTTTCACATCGCCCACGATCTGGTCCTTCAGTGGGCAGCCCATGGTTGTCAGCGCCAGGGTGATGCGTACCACGCCGCCGGTGATCCGGACCTCGCGCACCATGCCCAATTCGATCAGGCTGCGATGCAGTTCCGGGTCCATGACCCCTTCCAGTGCCTTACGAACTTGATTTTCTGTGATCAACGTAGCGTTCCTCCTCTAGATAGGAATAGATTGCCTTGCCGGCAATATGATAGACGAAATAGGTTCAGTCATCCCTAGCCATCGTGACTAGGCGCACCCCGCGCATCTGGCGAAAGATGGCGCCCTGGCTGGCGGTGGCAAGGGCCACGGCTGGTTCGATCACCTGCGTGCCCGCGATGAGGTCCACGCCATAGTCGAATAGGACTGGGGACAGCGGTGTCGTCGGACCCAGGACCAGCACAAAGGCCTCTGGACGACAATGGCGGATGAGCTCGCCAAACGTCTTGTTGGTCAGCGAGGTGCCGGTAATGGCTACCACGTCGGCTTGCGGGATCGCGTTGGCTGCTTGGTCAAAGGGCAGCTCCTCCGGACCGGGATCCAGTTCCAATACATCCAAGTGGGCGGCCGCCTGTCGCACTCGCTGCAGAAAGGGAAAGTGCCCGACAATCACTACCCGCTTGCCGCTGCCCCGTTGCACAATCTCCTCGGCTGCGTTCCGGTCGGTCAATTTGGTCTCGTCCACGGGTAGCAGTGCGTTGAACGACGCCATGCCCAGGCCGGTCTCCATCGGACTTTTGGATTGCAGCAGTCCGGCCAGTTCATTGGCTGTCCGCGACGTTAGGTCACCGGCCCAACGAACCAGGCTGTGTCCGTGCGGTGTGTGAGCGTCGCGTTGTGTGGCGGCCAGCCCAGCGCCGCACTCGGTCGAGACAACGGTCCAGTAAGGCCCCAGGCGCGCGTCCTGAATGGTCACCTCAGCCCCTGGCAGGGTGGCCAGTAGGTCATCAATGATCTGCTGCGACAAGCTCATTGGTGTGCTTCCATGTGCAGGTCATACATCTCCAGAAAGTGGTGCAGCACGCGGTCTGTCTCTCGCAAGTCTCCCACCCACCAGGCCAGGTAGCGGTCGCCCTCATCGGTGATCTGGTACAGGCGCCGGGCGGGGCCAGCGCTGCCGGTGTCCCAGTGCGATGTCACAAAGCCCCGCTTTTCCAAGCCGCGCAGCTTGCGATAGACAGTACTCGAGTCGACGGGGTTCTCAGCAAACCCGAACTGCTTCAAACCCTCCTGAAGATCGTAGCCATGCGCTTCATTGCGGTGTAGGAGCAGCAGCAGGCAGGGTTCCAGAAAGCGGTTGATCCGCCGGGGACATGCTTCCCCTTCTTGTCCTCCCTGCCAGCGACGTCGACCATACGGCATAGTGTACCTACCTTTTTCGTTCACCTATGTGCATAACGCATCTAGATGATATCATATTTTGGGACTGCTGTCAAGTTTGTAGGACGGTATGATCAACGGGAAAGAAGGATCGGGAAAGGGGCTTGTCCTTGTTCGTGCCGGGATTGTGGCGTAGACCCGGCCTGTGGATCTGGGAGGGGGCAAGACAGCTCGATACAGCGCACCCTGAACAATGGTTCAGCGCTGTATCGAGCCGGTAGAGCGTAGAAAACGGGCGAAGCGCCCGGCAGGGAAATGGCTCTGACTAGTACCCGCGCAACCGGTCGCGGTTGCCGTAGCCGCCGCCGCCATAGGTCATGATGTCGAACAGAACGCCCAAGCCCAGCCACAACCAATCCAGGCCGTAGATGCCGCCGACGGGCGACCAGACGATCAAGAACATGAGCGTCGTCCACGGCAGAAAGATGGTACCCAGAATGGGCCAGATGAAGGAACCGAAGGCGTTGGCGAAGCGGAGTGGATTGATCAGCCACCAGACCAAGATCGCCAACCGGGGACCAAAGAGCAACAGGGAAGTGAAGATGCAGCACATAAGAAAGCTCCTTTCAGTGAGTGGTGTACTCCTTCCATTAGAACACCAGATCGGGCTCGCAGATACGATCCAGAATCTGTCTTGTTGAATCTTCTCCCAGTTCCCTCCCGCGGTGCAGCTGGTCGCGGCATCAGGCATCCAGTAGCGAGCGCAGGATCTCCTCCCAGCGGGTGAACAGCAGCAGATGGCCCTCGTCGGGCAGCACCGTCAGGCGGCTGTGGGGCATGGCCCGGGCCATATATTCGGCCATGATCAAGGGGGTACTAGAGTCCTTCTCGCCATGCCATAGATGGACCGGTAGTGCAATCTGTTCCAGGTCAAAGCCCCAGGGGTTGGAGACCAGGCGCACTTCCCAAGCGAATCCGCCGATGCCTTGGCGCGTCGCCTCGAGATAATTGGCGCGCAACATCGCCAGGAAGCCGGGATCGCTCAGCAAGGTCCGGTCGGGTGCCAGATTGTGGGACGTGTACCGGGCCAGGAAGCGGTCTGGGTTGCGCTGTGGGTTCTGGGTGAGCCACAGGAGGGGCCGGAGGAGCCACGGGGCCCGCCTGCCCAGTTTGGCTCCCACGCGCCGTACCGGCGGCAGGCTTGCTAGGACTCCCGGCTCCTCAATGGGAGCCATCCCGCCGCAGATGGCCGCTGCGGTCAAGCGGTGTGGGATCTTGTAGGCACAGGCGGCCACATAGGGTCCACCCCCTGAGGCGCCGACCAGGGCAAAGCGGTCCAGCCCAAAGTGAGCCGCGGCGTCTTGCACATCGTGGGGCCAATCTAGCATGGAGCGACCCGGCTGAAAGTCCGACAGCCCAAAGCCGGGTCGTTCCAGGATGATGTGGTGCACGCCAAGCGAGGTGGTGATGGTATCGTCGGGGTGGAGCAATCGCGAGCTGGGCGTCCCATGGAACTGCAGGACCGGCACGCCTGTTGGATCACCATACTCCGCGTAGCCCAGCACGCGCCCGTCGCGTAGCGGCAATTTCCCTTGGCGCATCGTGGACCACGGATCGATCGCTGCTGAGCTCACAGTGTCTCCTTCTCTCTCCCTGCTCACCATTGTAGCACAAGTTGCTGCAAGCTCAAAGCACCGGCGCGCTACGTTGTCGCGGAAGCGAGCCTGTGCTATAATCAAGTCATACTCTGTGGGAGGCGAGACCATGTCCTACACAGTGCAGCTGGGCCGGCGGATGTTCCATGGCCTCCGCGGAAACCTGCACATGCATACCAATCTGTCCGATGGCACCGAGACCCATCACCAACTGGCGCGCATCGCCGGGGACGCCGGCTTGGACTTTGTCGTTGTGACGGATCACAACATCTATGAACCGGATCTGGATGGTTGGGTGGGCCGCACGTTGTTGCTCGTGGCGGAGGAGGTTCACGACCCGGCCCGCGAACAGCAGTCTAGTCACCTGCTTTGTTTCAACATCGACCAGGATATGGCCCCTTACGCTGCTGATCCCCAAGCCTTGATCGACGCCGTGACCGAGCACGGCGGATTCAGCTTCTTGGCCCATCCCTTCGAGCGGGATGTGGCCGATTTCCTGCCCGAGCCCAATATCTCCTGGCGGGACTGGCAGGTGCGTGGCTATGCGGGCATCGAGTTGTGGAACTATATGTCTGAATTCAAGGGCGCGCTGGGCAACAGGGCCGATGCTGTCCTGTACGCCTACGCACCCGGGCTGGCCATCTCGGGCCCTTATCCCGAGACGTTGGCCAAATGGGATGAGCTGTTGCAGACACGGCGAGTATCTGCCCTTGGCGGTTCCGACGCCCATGGTATGGTCTATTCCATGGGCCCCATTACGCGCGTGGTCCAGCCGTACGACTATCTCTTCCGGTGTGTCAATACGCATCTGCTCACGGAGGAGCCACTCACGGGCGAGCTGGACCACGACCGGGCTGTGGTCTATCGTGCGCTTCAGGCGGGTCACGGCTTCCTGGGCTATGAGCAGCCAGCCCCCATCCGGGGCTTTGCCTGTTGGGCTCGTTCGGGTGACGCCGAGGCGACTATGGGCGAGGAGTTGTCGTTGGACGCGATGCTGGAGGTGTGCGTGCGGACGCCCGCGCCAGGACGTATTCGTCTGCTTCGCGATGGAACGCCAGTAGCCGTGGTCCAAGGGGAGAGGCTGACTTTCCGCGGGCACAAGGCCGGTGTCTACCGGGTAGAGGTCTACCGTCGCTATGCCGGGCGCGAAAGGGGTTGGATCTTTGGCAACCCCATTTATGTGCGCTGACCGGCCCGGGAGTGGATCTGCCGGCGACGGTGTACCTGTAGCAAGTTCATCATATGTCAGAGGTGGAGGTCTATCATGGATGCTTGGGATTTGTGGGATGACTGGGAAGAGATGGACGAGTTCGACGAGTTCGGCGAACTCGAGGATTTTCACAACCGGTTGCTGCGGGTGAGTATGGCCTTGTCGGAGCTAGTCTTTCTTAGCGATCCTGAGGCTGCCTTGGCGGATCTGGATTCGTACCAGATCGACTACTTGGAGCCTGCCGATTGGTGGTCGCTCGTGCGCCTGCTGGAGGAGATGGTCGACCTCGACCTGCTGCTTTCCATCCTGTACGAACTGAATGACTTGCTCCAGCTACCGGGTTTGCCCTCCGAGCTTTTGGAAGCGCCTTTGACCTTCTTGGACGCCTGTCTGGTCGGGGAGTTGCCACGTGAGGCGTCTGGCCGGCGAGTGGGCAGTCGCAAGTTGGTCAAGCTAGCCCGACATGTCCTTCCCTTTCTGAGCATTTGGCCGGATGCAGCGCGTATGGCTGTGCGGTCCTGGGCCGACCTGCGCCGCACCGAGATGATCGGGCCGCCGCCCGAGCTCTATTTCTATGAGGATTGGGGCGATCTTCTCCTCGAAACTGAGAATCTTCCCCCGGCGGTGAATGGGTTCAGCATGATGATCGCCATGACGCTCATGCGCTGGCCGGAGCGGGGCGAGGGTCTACCGATACCCGCGGATTTCTTCGACCCTTTGGTCTACGAAGAGGTGCTGTCCGAATGGGAATCGCTGCCCGACAGTCCGGCCGTAACGGAAGAGGGGGCGGGCGACGCGGAAGCGCTCTTTGCCCAAGGCCAGATGGCCTATGTGCTAGCCCAGCTGGGCTCTGTCGGCATCGAATCCTCCCAGGAATTTGAGGAGGCAGATGATGCGCGGGCCTACTCGCAGATGAGCCGGGCCATGCTCTGGCTGCACAACCAGTGCCGGCACTGTCCCGAGCGCGACGGTGTGGCCTGCAACGCGGCCACCGGCTGGCACGAGCAGCCGGTACCCCTTCTTGAGACGTCGGCCGAGATCGCCAACACGGGACGCATCGCCGGCTGTATCAAGATGGACACCGTCTCAGGATCGCCTTCTCCGTAGGCCCGGTGCCTGCGGGCTAGGGGGGCGGAACACCGCCGCGTCTGCCTCCGGGGATGCTGCCGGTAGTGGTGACGGCAGCCTAGCTTGGGGGTGCGGGGATCTGGCAAGCAGCTGGCAGCCCATGGTTGGGTCCCTAATGCGGCATCTTGTCAGGGATCGGGCTTCCGCACATGCGTTGTTTCTTCTCTTGCCCGCCGATTAGGACTCAAAGGGGACAGTAGAGCCCCTGCCGGTGGTGGGCAGGGGCTGCCGGCGCGGTGACGATCACCGCCGGCTCGATGGGTGCAAGACAGAGCCGTGACGTGGGTGGCAAGTCCCCCCAAAAACTCAAACACTCCGCATGCAAGACGCTATCCGGGAGATGTTTGTGGCCAAAAGTAGTCTCTGTTCAGGCGATATGATTCTGTCACGATGTATGCGTTCAGGCTGGCCTATTACCTTCTTTGGTACATCATCTGGGGGTATCTGCGATTGAACCTCTTCTTCTAGCCGCTTGACAAAGATTGTGCCCAGGCCAAGACGGTGTGCGGATGAACACACAACTCCGCACTGCGAGCGGGTTCCCGCTCCGATTAGGACTCTGGCTGGCGGGTCCTGGGCCCATTGTCTGCTGGTTTGGTTCAAAGGGGCCCGGCTGGGTAGTTTGGCTATCTGGCCGCTTTTTATTGCCGCAAGCCTCTGATGGGCAGACGTGTTGCTTGGAAGGGAAATCTACAAAACCACAGGAGGAATCATCCATAGTGAGTCGAGAGTTGGTGGCATTCTTGGGCATTGGGCTGATCTGCTTTATACTTCTCATCGCATCGGGGTTGTCCGGTACGGCGTACAGTACGGGGATACCCAGAGCCACGGTCAGCCTCACCGCGAACAATACCGCAACCGTATCGGTCACAGCTTCTCTCACCCCGACCAGCACCGAAACGCCAGAACCCACAAAACCTCCAGAACCCCCAGATCCGCCAGGTGGTTCTCCAGTGCTCCTCTACCTACCGCTCATTGCCAATGATTGGGACTAGGTGCTGGATCCAACGACCGGCCATGGTGCGCAGCAAAACTGCGCCTGCGCGGAAGACGTCAGTGGCTTTGATGATCCGGACCGGAGCGCAGCCCCGGCTCCAGAATAGGAATCAGATCCAGGAGAGCATGCTTCTGAAAAAGGTATCAGCGTTGGACCCAGAGTGGACGGCGATGGCGAGGGCAGGTCGGGGCTTGGCCCATCCTGCTTGCCTCAGGCCCGCTTTGGCAGTATAATGTTGGTGGAGGGGGGAGCCCCTCTGAAAAGATGCGATCCTGTTCCTCACTGAACCTGTACCCCGGCGAGGAGGTGGCAGATGGGATGTAGACGCGGCTGTGGCCTGGTAGTCTTTGTGCTGCTCTTTGGCGTCGTCGCGTGCTTGGTGTTCGCGGCTCTGGCTTGGGGGCTGGTCGAGACGGGCGAGATCTCGCTCTATGGTCCCCGGGTTGTCACCATCGAGCCGGCGGCTGGCTACGCGTTCCGCCCAACCACGCCCATTACCCTCACCTTCGACCAGCCGATGGATCCGATCTCGGTCGAGTCGGCCTTCTCATTCCAACCAGCCGTGTCCGGTACCTTCCACTGGGACAGAGGCTACACCCAAATGACCTTTGTTCCCGGAGGGGACGGCTACCAACCTGGCAACACCTATACGTTTCGCCTGGAAGCTGGGGCCAAGGGTGCCCCGCTGCCGCGCACCACGGATCGCGCCTTTGAGGGGCGCTTCTTCCTGCCCCCTCTGCTGGACGCAGTCACCTCCTTGGCCGAACAGGAGTATGTGGGACCCTATCCACTACTAGAGGCCACGGCCAACTTTGATCTGGACTGCGATGCCACTCTTCGCTCTTTCACCATCGAGCCGGAGGTCCAGACCGAACTGGCGTGTGATGGCCGGACGGTGAGCGTCAGCCCTGCCGCGCCCCTGGAGCCGGGTAGCGCCTATGTCGCCGAGTTCGTGCACCTGTTCCTGGAGGACGACGTTTCGCCCCGTCCTGGGGTGCGCTGGGATCTGCAGACCGCCCCGCCACTGACCGTGGTCGGGGCTTCCCCCGCTGAGGGCGATAGGCTCAGCGATCTGTGGACGCCGGTGCGCATCCGCTTTAGCCGGCCGGTCGATCCGGACTCTGTGCTCGAGCGCTTCAGTCTGAGCTCCGGGAGCGGTCTTGGGCTGCCTGGCGTTGTGACGTGGGAGCGGGGCGGCGCAACGTTCGTCTTCCAGCCCCAGGAAGCGTTACTGCCAGACACAAGCTACGAGTATCGTCTGGAGCCCCAGGTCCGTGATTCGCTGGGTTTCGAGCTGGCTGAGGGCGTGTCCCACTCGTTCGCCACAGAGCCAATGCTCCTGGAGGTGGCGCCGCCGGACGGCGCGGCACAGATCCCGATCACCGAAACGATCCGTCTGTCCTTCTCGCGGGCCATGGATCAGGAAACGGTTGAGGCGGGTCTGCTGATCAGCCCGCCACTAGATTTCGACATAACATGGGACGGAAACCAAGTGCTCTTGGCCCCACAACGAGGCATGGCGCCAGATACCGGATACCAGGCCTCGATTGGTGCCACCGTGCGCGATGCCAGCGGCGCCCCGCTGGCGCAAGCCTACACCTGGACTTTTTCCACCCAACCCTTGCTGCTGGCGCAGCAGACGCCGGAGCAGGGAGCGGTCGATCTGCGGCAGACCGTTGACCTGGCCTTTGCCCAGTCGATGGACAGGCGCAGTGTAGAAGCAGCCCTGGCCGTCTCCCCGGCAACACCCGGCGAGTGGGTCTGGAGTGATGATAGCCGGACGGTCGCCTTCCAACCCGAAACCGGCTGGCTACCCGGGGAAGATTATACGGTCACCTTGGGCGGGATTGCGCGCACGGCCGATGGCTACCATTCCTTGAGCCAGGATCGGTCGTGGGAGTTTTCGACGGCTCCGGTAGAGGTTCAATTCGGCCAGGGACCCAACGTGCAGGTGATGGCCGCCGGCGGTGAGCGTGCCTTCCAGCTCGTCGTCCAGGGGGCTAACGTAGCCGAGTTCCAGCTGCACCCCATCACGCCGACGCAATTTCTGGACCTCTACAGTTCGGGCTTCCGCGGTATCGGGCCGGAGGAGGCGCAGGTCCTGCCGGGCACATTCCTCACGCCGACTGTGACGTGGCGCGAGCCGCTCGTGGCCTTGGACGATCCAGCCTACGATGGCTGGTGGCTGGCCGAAGCCCAGGTGCCGGACGATCTGCCCACCGGCCTATATATCCTGACTTCACCCGAGGCCAGCGCGTCCGAGTCTTCGCTTGGCTCCGATCACCTGCTTCTGGTTGTGACAGAGCATGTACTCGTTCTCAAGCAGTCCCGCTCTGGCGGGGCGGCGCCAGCGCCCGGCAGCGGGGATCGCCTCCAGGCGCAGATTGTAGCCTGGGACACCGAACTCAGCAGCGGCGCCCCCGTTGTGAGCGCCACGGTGCGCCTCTACGACCGGGACGGTGCCTTCCTGGCCGAAGGTCTGACTGGAACTGACGGCGGGCTAACCCTGGAGGTTCCCGGGGATCCGGGTCCCCTTGTGGCCCTGTCCGACCATGACGGCGACATCACCGTCTGTGGCCTGAGCAACGAATGGGGCCAGGCGGGTTGGGGGTGGTGGTGGACGGAACCGCCTAGCCGGTCTCTTTACAATATCTACTCGTACACCGATCGACCCATTTACCGGCCGGGGCAGGTGGTCTATTTCAAAGACTGGATCCGCGCGGACGATGATGTCAGCTATACACTGCTCAGCCCAGACCTACCAGTCACCGTTCGCCTGCGAGATGCCCGCGACAATGTGGCGGCTACCCAGGTGTTGACCACGAGCCAATTCGGCACCATCTCGGGTACGTTCCAGTTGGTCGACGAGCCGATGCTGGGTACCTGGCACATGGAGACAGAGCTTGGCGGGACGACCAGCCGCCTGCCCCTCCAGGTCGAGGAGTATCGCAAGCCCGAATACGAGGTTGTCGTCCGTACCCCCGAAAAGGTGTGGGTCCAGGGCGAGACGATCACAGTGACCGTCGAAGCCGCCTACTATTTCGGCCAGCCAGTTGCCGGTGCCGAGATCGACTTGACGGTCTATCCGGCCTACCCGGATGACGACCTATACGGTTCGGAAATACAGGAGCGCTTCAGTTACCCCATTCATGAGGAACGAGGGCGCACGGACGCTGATGGCCGGTGGACGGTAGAACTGCCTACAGATGATTCCTTCTACAGCGGCACAGCTGCGCCCCAGATCGCGCTGGCGTTGGAGGCGACGGTCACCGACGACACTGGCCAAAGTGTGAGTAGCTACGAGACGGTCGTCGTGCGCCGGACCGCCTACGGACTGGCGCTTTGGATGGATCGCCACGGCTTTGCGCCCGATGAGCAAGTCACGTTCAGCGCCACGGTGCACGACCGGCAGGGCGCGCCGGTGTCCGGGGCCGAGATCTCAGCCCAGGTGCTGGCCTGGGACGAGAGTGAAGTGGCGGCCGCCACCGCGACGACGGGCGATGACGGTCAGGCTGCCTTTTCGGTCAATCTGACCGAACAGGGCTGGTATGTGGTCCGGGCCAGCACGATGGATGACACGGGGCGCCATGTGACGGCTGGCGAGTTTGTCTGGGTCTATGATCCCAGCGGTCAGGCACCCTGGTATGGTGGGCAGTGGGGGTCGCAAAGTGGCCTCAGCGTGAGCGCGGATCGATCCAGCTACCAGGTGGGTGACGAGGCCCAAGTCCTTGTCCATACCTCCATCCCTGGCTCGGCGTTACTCACGTTCGAGCGGGGCGAGACGCGGGGGGCCCAGCCGGTTACGCTCGTATCCGGCACAAATCTGATCACCGTCCCCATCCGCGCCGATTTTGCGCCCAACGTCTATGTTTCTGTCAGCCAGTTCGGACCTGTATCGGACGATTGGTGGCCGGAGCAGAGCCGGCCGGAGGCTGAGCTGCACACGGCCAGCGCCGAGCTGGTTGTGCCCATGGACGACCGGTTGCTGACCGTGACCCTGACTGCGGATCGGGCAACGTACGGACCAGGCGATGAGGCGACCTTCTCTGTGCGGGTGACGGATCACGAGGACCAACCGGCCGTAGCTGAAGTCAGTTTGGCCGTGGTCGACGAGGCCATCTACGCCCTCGCCCAAGATATGTCCAAGGATCCCTTTGAGGTGTTCTACGGACCCCGCTCCAACAACGTACAGACCTTCGATTCGTTGCGGCCCACGCGCTGGCTCTATCCCGAAGGGGCCGGTCAGGGTGGAGGGGATGGAGAGGGTGCTTCTGTACCCCGCCGAGATTTTCGCGATACAGCCTACTGGACGCCCGCGCTCGTGACCGACGAGAACGGCGAGGTGACACTCACCTTGCAGTTGCCCGATAACTTGACCGAGTGGCGCGTACTGGCGCGGGCCATCACCACCGATACCTTGGTTGGCCAAGCGACCACAGGCGTCATGGTTAGCCAGGACACTGTTGTGCGACCCGCCCTGCCCCGTTTCTTGATCCAGGGCGATGCCATCACCCTGACAGCTCTCGTCCACAACTACACTGCTCAGGCCGTCTCGGCAACCGTTGGCTTGCAGCTCGATGACCTGCTGGTTGCAGTTGGCGGTGGGGACGAACCGGCCGCTGATCAGATTATCCACGTGCCCGCTGGTGGATCGGCGTCCGCCCGGTGGCCGGTTGTGGCGCTGAGGCCGGGGGAGGCTCAGGTTCTGTTCGAGTCTACTGCGACCTCGGGCGGAACCCGTTTGGCCGGCCGCGACGCCGTAGAAAT
>JASFOV010000069.1:0-12696 GCA_050116355.1 Anaerolineae bacterium | reverse complement strand
GGGCGCGGGGCAGAGGCCCCGGCCCGCCCTTTTCTGTCACCAGCGGTGTGCTGCGCCCACCCAAGCGGGCCATCAACCCGGGCTGTTGTCCGCTTGGGTGGGCAGTTCCGCCGGCCCCGGTACGAGGTCTATGGACAAACCTGCTGGTAGAACTCGAACTCGCCAGCCTCGCTGATGCGGACAATGACCGCGCACTTGATCGGGTCCCCTTCTTCAGTGAACGTCATCTCGCCCGTGATCCCTTGGAAGTTCTCGATCTGGGCCAGCGCATCCCGGACACACGCCCGGTCGACCTCGATATCACCCGTAATCTCGCCACAGTCCTCGATGGCCTGGCGGGCGATAAGCAGTGTGTCCCAGGTCAGAGCGCCTACATCGTCGGGTACGTAGCCGTACTTTTCGTTGTAGCGGTCGATGAAATCCTTGGTTGCACCAGTGGCGCCGGCCGCCGCATAGTGCGTGCTGAAAAAGAGCCCATAGCAGTCCGCTCCACACAGCTCGACCGTCTCCGCCGAACCCCAGCTGTCGCTGCCGACGATCGGGGCATCGAAGCCCAGTTGATGCGCCTGCTGGACAATCAGGGCCACCTCGTTGTAGTACTGGGGCGTGAAGATGAATTCGGCGCCCGAATCGATGATCTTGGTCAACTGCGCGCTAAAGTCGGTGTCGCCCGTGGTAAAGCTCTCAAAGGCGACCACCGAACCCGGCCCATGGAGTTCCTCCCAAGCCCCCTGGAAGAACTCGGCCAAGCCCTTGGGGTAATCGCTGGCGACATCGTACAGCACGCCGGCTTTGGTGAATCCAAACTCGTCGGTGATAAAGTTGGCAATCACCGGTCCCTGGAAGGGGTCCAGGAAGGGGGTGCGGAAGACCCACGGGCGGTCTAGCGTGGTGTTGGGGTTGGTCGACCAGGGACTGATCATGGGCGTCTCCAGATCGTTGGCCACCCCGCCCGCCGGCACCGCTTGCTTCGAGGACTGCGGGCCGACGATGAGCAGGACTTCGTCCTGGGTGATCAGCTTGGTGTTGGCCGCCGCCGCCGACTCGCCCTTCGACTCGTTGTCCTCGATGACGAGCTCAACGGTATAGGTCTCACCGCCGACGGTCATCTCCCCGCCAATGTCCTCCAGCCACATCTCGGCCGAGAACTTGGTGCCCTCTCCCACTTTGGGGATATCCCCGGTAAGGGGGGCATTGATGCCGATTTTGATCGTGTCCGTTCCACCGGGACCGCAGGCCCCCAGCACAAATACAGCTGCCAACAGCAGCACGAACGAGAGTCTGTGTGTCTTCACGGTTCCTTCCTCCTTAGCTTGAACAGATCCACAACGGATGTCCTGCTGGCCTCGACTCCGGATCCGCTCCAGTGCGAACCGGACCGGGCCTCTAATTGACAACGTCGGCGGACAACGAGTCTGCGCAACGCGGTGGAAGTGATGGGTGGGTGGCTGGCTGTTTCCATCAGGTCAATTGGGATTCACTTCCTCACAGTGGGTCCCACCTCATGACGCAAGAAAGAACACACAAGGCAGGGTGGGACATCATGGAGATAGGTGGGGTTGGTGTTCCCCAGAGCGTTTGTCGCTGTCCATCACCTCCTCTCCTCCGATTCGGCGTGAAGCACTTCGAACGCTCAGCCGAGATGAGGGCCATACACAACCGTGATGCACACCGTAACGCCTCACACACCACTTGCATGGCTACAGCAGCTGGGGCCCAGCCAGGCGCTGGCTACCCTGCGCTCCAAACTCGGCACTGGTTGCCACATGACCAACGTTCCGACAGAGTACAGCAATGCGGGAACACATCGCCCACGTATTATAGCACAGGAAGGCCGGCTGCGCAACAGCCACTCAACAACCCTAGTTCCTGTTTGCCAATAGCCGCCGACTGAGCTATAATACGGGCTGGCTCACAGAGATCCGAACCGGGAACACGCCCGGGCGGACCGTCGCGCTATACTTCACCTCGCTCGTCGCCTCATCTCGGGCCGGTTTCTCACCTACTCGATCGCGCGCCTGGTCCTCTGCGTCTGCCCCGGATCGGGCAAAGGAGGAACTCGGTGCCATCTTGGCTCAAGTACGTATTGATCTTGATCATGGCCTCTGTCGCGCTGGCCGGCTGCGCCACCGAGCCGACGCCCGACCCTGTCGCCACCCAGGTCGCCGTGGCACAGGCGGTCGCTGCGACCCTGACCGCCGCCGCGCCGACCCATACGCCCACGCCAACCTCGACCCCCACGCCGACCGCCACGCCCACCTCCACGCCGACACCCACACCCACCCAGACCCCAACTCCCACACCCACCGTGCAACCCCATGAGCTCCTCGATCGCGCCGCGCGCGACCAGGCAAACGGCTACTACGTGCAGTCCATCCAAGCCTACAACGACCTGCTCGACCAGGAGCCCAGCCCCGACCAGGCCCGCGAGGCCCTGTACCGCTTGGCCGAGGCCTACCAGCTGGACGGCGAGTCCATGGCCGCCGCCGTAGCCTGGGAAGAGTTTGTGACCCGCCACCCGGACGACAGTCGCGTGCCCCAGGCGCAGCTCATGGCCGCCCGCGCCTACCAGGCGGCCGGCCTTTGTGGTCCGGCCATCGACCACTACCAAGCCTACCTCGATCGCGATCGCCGTCTCATGGATCGCGTCCGCGAGTGGATCGGCGACTGCCACCAGACCAGCGACGAACTGGAGAAAGCCGTCCACGCCTACGGCCAGGCACTGGCCGCCACGGACGATCCGGTGCTGGAGGCCCGCGTCCGCGAAAAGATCGCCAGCGCCTCCCTCGAGCTTGACGATCTCGAGCGTGCCCTCGCCGAATACGACGCCATCCTCGAAATCGTCGAGGAGGGTGAGGTCCGGGCCCGGATCGAGTACCTGGCCGGCCAGGCGCTTGCCGCCGCCGGCCGCACCCCGGCCGCTTTTGAGCGCTACCAGCGCGCCGTCGACCAATACCCCGAGGCCGAGTACGCCTACTTCTCGCTCGTCGAGCTGGTCTACGGCGGCGCGGAAGTCGACGAGTTCCAGCGGGGCCTCGTCGATTACTATGCCGGCGCCAAGTACCCCGACGCCTACGGCGCCGCCATCCGCGCCTTCGACCGCTTTCTGGCCACCACGCCCAGCGCCCGCGCCGACCAAGCCCTCTACTACAAAGCGCTGGCCCAACGCGAATCGGGCCAGACCGCCGATGCGCTGGCCACCTTCGAGCGACTCATCGCCGAATTCCCCCAGAGCGAGCGCCTCGATCAGGCCTGGCAGGAGAAAGCGGTCACCCAGACCCAGGCCGGTGACCTGGATGGCGCCGTCGCCAGCTACCAGCAACTGGCCACCCAATTCCCCACCAGCGACCTGGCCCCCGAGGCCCTGTGGAGTGCGGCCCGGCTGCGCCAGGGTCAGGACGACTATGCGGCCGCGGCCGACCTCTACGGCGACCTGCACACCCGCTTCCCCACCTACGAGAACGACGATGCTGTCCTGTGGTACACGGGCCTGGCCCACTACCGGGCCGGCTACAGCGGCGAGGCGACCATCGCCTGGCAGACCCTGCTCGACCAATATCCCGATTCCATCTATGCGCCCAAGACCCTCTACTGGTTGGGCAAGGTGGCCGGCCAAGCGGGCGAGCCTGGCGAGTCCGCCTATTGGGAACAGCTCTTGGCCGAACAGCCGGACCAATACTACAGCCTCCGCATCCAGCAACTGCGCGCCGGCGACAGCCTGACTACCACCCGCTTCATCACCACCCCCGTCGAATCGCCGCCATGGGACCCGGATCAATTTACAGCCGAGGTCCTGCCCTGGCTGGCCACCTGGACCGAGGTGCCCACCGGCACCGAGACGCTCAGCCTGCCGCCGGCCGTCACCCGTGATCCCAATTTCGGCCGTGCCGAGCTGCTGCTCGAGATCGGCCTCCGGCGCGATGCCCTGGCCATTTTTGAACAACTCCGCGCCACCGCAGAGGACGATCCCCTGGCCCTGGCGGCACTGGCCGCATATTTCCGCGGCCGGGGGTTGTACGGCCTCGCCGCCAACAGCGTCATCAACCTGGTCAGCCTGTCGCCCGCCGGCAGCATCCAGGAGGCGCCCCTGGCCCTGCAGTACGTCGCCTATCCTCTGCCCTACGCCAACCTCATCTCGGCCGAGGCTCAGAAGCATGACCTCGATCCCCTGCTTCTGGCCGCCTTGATTCGCCAGGAGAGCCTCTTCGAGCCGGCCGCTGAATCGTGGGCCGGGGCGCGGGGCTTGGGCCAGGTGATGCCCGCCACCGGTGCCTCCATTGCCCAGAGCTTGGGCCTGGCCGGCTTTGTCATCGATGACCTGTACCAGCCGGCCATCAGCGTCCGCTTTGCCGCGTACTATTTGGCCGAACAGTTGGATCGCTTTGACGACCAGATCCTGGTCGCCCTCACCGCCTACAATGGCGGCCCGGGCAACGCCCTGGCCTGGCTGGAAAACGCCGGCGACGACTTTGACCTTTTTGTCGAAGCCATCGGCGCCGTGCAGTCGCGCCTCTACCTGCAAGGCGTCTACCAGCAATACCTCGCCTACGAGCAGCTCTACCGTGGTACGGAGTAGCAGCCTAGTAGCGCGGAGACTCTATCAGCGCAACGCCTCAAATTCATAGGGACAGGCGCGTAGCGGTTAGGCCCGTCCCGCAAAGTGCCGCTTCCGCGCAGTCCCTACATCCAGGGGATGCGGCGTCGTCGTGCACAGCGGCCTTGGCAGGCCCCCACAAAAGATTTTCCACCGAAAAGTACACACAAGCCCTGTGATCATGACTTGACCTCTGGCAGATCTCGCAGTACAATGGAGTCTGGCAACGCTTAAACAAGAAGCCATGAAACGCGGCTACCATAGTAGTACTCGCATCCAAGGACGAGACTAGCACCAACGAAAAGGCTACATCGTGTTGCAACAGAACTACCAGGAAAGGGTTCGCGGCTTGCGCCTGTGGCACGCAGGCCCAGCAGGATCAGGGCCGGTTCGAAGAGCACATCCCTAGCCGGTCGAATAGCCACTGGCTGAGGATCAATAGCCCGTGACGGTGGGATGACAACCAACCAGCCAGCCTGACACACAATAGAGAAGGAAAGGTGCACAACTATGATACTCCTCGATCAATCCCCGCTCTGGGTGGTTTATGTGGTGACCGTCGTTTTGGCGCTTTTGTTCGCCGAGATCGGGTTTCGCCTCGGCCTTTGGCTCCAGCGCCGGGATCCCGAGGCGGGCAAGATGCCCGTCTCAGGGACGGTAGTGGGTGGCATGCTGGGTCTGATGGCGTTCCTGCTGGCCTTCTGCATCGGGATCGTCATCAACCAGCACAACGGCCGCAAGGCCATGGTCGTCACCGAGGCCAACGCCGTCGGGACCGCCTATCTCCGAGCCGGCTTTCTCGACGAGGCCGATCGAGACCTGACGCGTGATCTCCTGCGTGAGTATGTCGAAATCCGCCTTGCCGCAGCGACTGATGAATCGTTGCTCCAATCCACCATCACGCGTTCCGAAGAGATTCATAACGAGTTGTGGTCGATCGTGGAGGAAAGGGTCCGCCAGGGGCAAGAGTCGGAAGTCATGGCCCTTTTTATTGAGTCGATTAACGAGGTGATCGACGTGCATTCCCTGCGGTTGGCGGCCGTTGACCTTCGCCTGCCCGAACTGTTGTGGCTCGTACTGTATGCCGCCACCATGCTGAGCTTCCTACTGGTGGGAGTTTCCAACAGCGCCGATGGGAAACGGGATCCCTTGGCCATCTTGCTCTTTGCGCTGGCGTATGTCTCGGTCTTGATGATCATCGTCGATCTCGACCGGGCACAACAGGGCATCCTCACCGTCAGCCAGACCGCGTTATCGGATCTGCTGCGACAGATGACGGCGCCCATGCCCTGAGTCCGGCCTGACTACGGTACGAGCTGTTGCTGGTCAGCGCTTGTCCCTCGCAAGAGAGGACTGGCAGTCCTGGGTCCCAGGGTTTTCCGACACGTCCTGCCTTGCGACGGGAAGTAGGGAGTCAACCATGCTATACAATCTCATTGCCAGTAGCAGCCCGGTGGGGCAGCGCATCCTAGAATGGATCGAATATGCCGCGTTGGTCATCGAGATCCTGGCCGTGGTCATCATCATGGCCGCCATCTTGTACGCCATGGGTCACTATGTCGTCCGCGCCGCCATCCGCCCGGAGCACGAAGAGTTATACAAGCAACTCAAGGTTCGCCTGGGCAGAGCCCTGCTCTTGGGTCTAGAGATCCTGGTAGCGGCCGACATCGTGCGCACGGTGGCCCTGGAGGCCACCCTGCAGAGCGTGCTGGTTCTGGGCTTGCTGGTCCTCATCCGTACTTTTCTCAGCTGGGCACTTGTCGTCGAGATCGAGGGGCGCTGGCCCTGGCAAAAAGAGCGTCAAGAGCAATGAACCGCGGCGAACCCAGGCGCCAATCGGACCCGGTTCCCTAACATGCCCTCATGACCAAACCAGTCGTATCCCGGCGATGACCTAGCCCCACCATCTGGAAGCACTGGCCCGAGTGCAGGTAATCAAGGTCCGCATTCTGGCCATCAAGGGTGACTAGGTGCCCAAAGGTCGCCAATCGGTCAAGACCGCCAAGCTACCCACATCGGACCTTTGAGCGCTCCGCAATCCATTGCGGGGTGTTTGCTGCGCAATCTACACCAACTCTCCAACAATCCTCCACCGGATCTGCACAAACTTCTGCTACAATAGAACCATCAAGCGGAGACCCCAACGTGGGGCCGCAAATACACCCAAGGAGAGCATATATGAGACAAGCATGGAAGATGGTAGGCATCGCCGCGGTGGTCGCCATCCTCGGCGCCGCAACACTCGGCGCCGTCGCCTACGCCCAGGACGAGGACAATGGCTTCCCCTTCGACTTTGCGGGAAAATTCAAGGAGACCATCGCTGGCATCCTGGGCATCAGCGTTGAGGACTATGACGCCGCCGTCGAAAAAGCCCAGGATCAGGTCGTGGACCAGGCGGTGACCGAAGGCTGGCTGACCGAGGACCAGGCCGCAACGGTCCGGGAGCGCATGGACCAGGCGCCGGGCAGCAGAATGTGGGACATGGGTCGCGTCTTTGGTCGCGGTGGCCCGGGCATGACTGGCGACCGGACGAGCCTGACCTCCATTGCCGCTGATGCCCTGGATATGTCCGAGACCGACTTGCGCACCATCCTACAGGAAGGCAGTAGCATTGCCGGCGTCGCCGCTGAGCAAGGCGTTGAACCCCAATCCATCATCGACGCCTATCTGGCTGAGATCCAGGAGAACCTGGACGAGGCCGTGGCCGAGGGAAGCATTACCCAGAACCAGGCCGACTACCAGTTGCAGCGCGCGGAAGAATGCGCCACCGAGCGGTTGGAAGCCACCTGGGAGGAGGGGTTCCACGACCACGGCCGACGGCATGGCAGGGGTATGGACGTTCCTGACTCGGACGACATCTAATCGTATGGCACCACCAGTAGTCTCATTGGCGCCGTAGCGAGGCGAGGGGCGAGCGCAGCGGAAGGGGGGACACGTTCGCCCCTCCCGCTGCAATGATCCATCTATCACAGTATGCAGCTTTTCCAGCTAGCAGCACCCACACGAACTGTCAAAGCGCTGAGCCAGCTCTTGTACGCCTTCCAGGGGGCCCATCAAGGTTAGCTTGTCGCCCACCTGCAAAGACGTCTCGCCGCGGGGGTGGATGACGTCCCCGTTTCGCCGGACCAGGATCATCATCGTCTGTTCCGGCAAAGGGAGCTCCCTCACAAGCTGGCCGCCCAGGTCGCGGCAATTGAGCCGCACTTCCATCACGTGATGCTCATCCTCCAGGTCGGCGATCAGGGACGACACACTCGGATAGAGCATCATATACTCCATTTCCACCACGGGCGACAGGCTGGGATTGACCACACGGACATCCAATTCGGTGAAGGCTTGCGTCTGGGTTACATCGTGGACCCGGGCGATCACCTGCTCGATGCCCAATCCACGGCGCACCAACTCGCATACCCGCAGGCCGATATCCGTATCGGGCAGCAGGACAGCAACGGACTGGATCGTCTGCGGTTCCAGCCGGGCCCAGGTGTCGGAGCAGGTGGCGTCGCCCTCGACAAAGGGCAAGCCCAGTGCTTCCACGGTTGATCGCCGCTGGGGATCCTGATCCACCACCACGACCTGTTCTCCGGTTTTGGCGATGCGCTGGGCCAGCAAGCGCGGCTGCTTGCCGGCACCCACCACGACAAACTTGCGACGCCGCGCCGGTGATGGAGGCAGGATCCGGTTGAAGAGCAACGGCGAAAGGGTACAGGTAGCGATCGCCACCAGAATAATAGCCGAATTCGTCGCCTGGTCGATGCTGCCCAGGTCCAGGCCGATGGCCGCCACGGCAATGATCAGGCTCAGTCGAGAAGAGAGGAGCGCACCGGCGGCCAGGGTCTCCCGCCAGCTAAAGACCAAGCGATAGATCGACGCGGCGATGAACTTGACGGCGTAGGCCGCGACGAGCAGAACCGGTACCAGCAACAGCGTCTGCGTCGAGCCGAGAACCGCAGCCAGGTCAAACCGCACCCCGACCATGATGAAAAAGACGGGGATGAAAAAAGCATAGCCGATCACGTCCAGCCGGCGGCGCATGTCCGCAGCGCGCTTCCCGACCAACAACGAAATCAAACTGCCCCCCAGAAAGGCGCCCAAGATCATCTCCACACCCAGCATTTCGGACAGCACGATAAAGGCCAACCCAATGGCAATGGCCCCCCGCACATCCAGTTGGGCCGTCGTCTGGGCGATGCCCTGCACAAACCGCAGGCCAGGAAAGCGACGATGTAGCATACGCGCCGTGCGGTAGGCGACCCCAAACGCCACGAACAGCAGGAGCACCAACAGTACTTCCGGTGTCAGTCCCTGGCTTTGGAGGATCACATAGACGCTGACCAGCAACATCGTCGCAAAGTCAGCAACGACAGCCGCGACCAGGAGCGCCTGGCCATACGACGTCGTCGTCAGGCCCCGTTCCTTTAGTACGGGCATGACCAACCCCAACGACGTCGTAGACAGGATAAGGGCCATCAGCCACGGATCGTCGGCGGCATCCAAGACGTGCAAGCCCCACCCAACCAAGACACCCAGGAGCAAGGTCAGGCCAAAGGCCAGAATGCCCAGATACAACGGCGTGCAGATCCGATCCCGCAAGGACTGCTCTCCCTCGTCCGGGCATGGCATCAGCGCTTCAAAGTCGATCTCCAAGCCCGAGAGGAACATCAGGTAGGCAAAACCCAGGAGCGCTAGGACCTCCAGCGCGCCGTCGCTTCCCACCAGTTGCAGCCCACTCTGCCCGATGATGATACCGGCCACGATTTCGCCCACGACCGTTGGAATGCGGAACCGGCGCAAGCGCGAAAGCGTCAGGGGCACCAGAAAGGCTAAGCCGATGACGATCAACAACGGCAGAAAAGACGTCTCTGCATGCATCAGACGGACTCCCCACCCGGTTCCGGGTCCCGCACCAAGAGCACCGGGATATCGGTCTCGCGAGCCAAGCGGTCGGCGGTGCTGCTCCCAAACCACAGGCCAAGCCCCGAGGGCTTGCGCGTGGGCAGCACGATCAGATCTACCAGATTTTCCTCAGCAGAGGCCGCGATCTTGGCCGGTGAGTCTGCTTCGACAGTAGACACCTGCACCGCCACCCCCTGTTCCTTCACGTTGGCGGCGATAGCATCCAAGTGTTCGCGAGCTATGGAGTCGATATAGTTCCTGGCCCACTGGCGAGAGTCGCTGTCTACGCCGTTCACAATTGGTTGGGGAGGCGGGACCTTCAGCACCACCAACTCCGCCCCAAATTGCTTGGCCTGGGCGATGGCGTGGGACAGCGCTTGCTCCGCCTGGCCCGAACCGTTCAAAGGTAATAGGATGCGTCGGTACATCGATTTCTTCTCCTCTATGTCTTGGTCATGGGTGGTCATTGCCGTCCCATCTCACCAACAACAAAAAGGGGCCAACAACAACCACACCAGGGTGGTTGAGTGTTGGCCTACTGGGCGGCCGGCCGGCTCCTGGTACCAGCCAGCCGTCCACCCCATCTGCCACACGCGTTACCGATGGATCAACAGCAACCTCGTGTCGAATCTCATCTTGGCTTCTCTACCCAAATGAAAAGACCAACACCTAGGCAAACCCATCTGGGTCTAGTGTTGGCCTCCTCTGCGGCTGGTCCATCCCTGGATCCGGATCTACCCTCCGCCCCGTCTGCCATCTAGATTCCTATGCAACTGTCTATGATCCTACCATAGCCGGTCGTCCCTGTCAATTACGCGCTGTCCCTCGGGTCGGGAGGGTAGTTGGACAGGCGCCCCGAGAGCCCCATACTACCGTTTGAGCCGGCTTTCTAGGTCCTCCGCCAGAACAATGACAAAGATCCGCTCGCTCATCTGCAAGCTGATGTCGCTGTGCAAGCTGACGACCTCGATCCCCGTCAGGCGTTCGACCATCTCGTCCAGCAGGTCCCGCGACCCCTCGATCAGCCGCGTGCGGAGCTCCTTGACCAGACGGTGCCCGTCCGGATCGGTGGCCAGCTTCTCTTCAGCCGGAGTCAGGACCCCCCGCAGCCGGATGAGGAGCATGTCCTGGATGATCCAGGTCCGCACCTCCTTGGGCCCGCGACCCAGGTGCTCCCGTTCGAACTGGGTGATGTTGGTCGAGACCTCGGCTTCCAACTGTCCCTTGGTCTTGCGTTCAGACATATTCCCTTCCTATCGTAACCACCAGACTGGGTCCGATTGCAGAACCATGTCCGGTCGAGCCAGCCATCCGTCGTGCCCCGGCCCGTCACCCACTCTGGTGGCTCCGGGCATCGACCGGGATCCTGCCCCGCTGCCACGGCCAGGCGCCAACCGTCAGGTTTCGCCTCTGGAAGAAGAACACCGCGAGCCCAAAAGCC
Organism: Anaerolineae bacterium; assembly: GCA_050116355.1. Classification (GTDB taxonomy): domain Bacteria; phylum Chloroflexota; class Anaerolineae; order JAAYZQ01; family JAAYZQ01; genus JASFOV01. The sequence continues at coordinate 1,765 of JASFOV010000069.1, read as the reverse complement.
ACCAGGGCGACGGCCAGCAAGACCAGCACATTGCCCACCTGTTGTCCCTCCGTAAAGGCCTCCGCCGTCGCCTCATAGAAGTGGAACAGGAACAATTTCTCAATCGATTCCAACGAGGAGACCATGCCTGTCAGATTGCTGCCCAGGTAGCTCACCAGCACCAGGACTGTGGCTAGCATGGACGCGGTCCGCCGGCTGGGGTTGGCGGTGGCCAGGAACAGGCTGATCATGCCCACGGCCATCGTCAACGGCCAAGCAGCCAACAATGCCAAGAACAGATCTAGCGGCGTCACCGCCGTGTCGATCTGCCCGCCGATGCTGACTAAGGTTAGCGCCGCACCGGCCGCCACCACGACCAAAATCACGAACAGAGCCACACCCAGCGCCATCGCCTTGACCGCCACGATCTGCCAGCGCGGGATCGGCAACGTCACCATCAATTCCAACCGGCCGCTGTCCTCTTCGCCGGCCAGGGTGCCGGTTCCGTTGAGCACCGCGTAAATACAGAGGATAACCGGCACCAAATTCGTCACCGTCGAGGCCATATACCCTTCGAAGGAGGCCATGCTGATGCCCAACGCTTGGTAGATGGCCAGATCCATGATCTCCTGGAAACTGGCCATTTGATCGGCAAACGAGGGGTAGAGGCCCACGTACACCACCGGGAAGAAGCAGAGCCCCAGGCCCCAACCGATCATCGCCCCCCGCCGGAATCGGATTTCTTGCAACAGTAGCCTAAGCATCCTGGCCTCCATTTCCCTGGCCATAGTAGGCCAAGAACACCTCTTCCAGAGATACGGGGATCGTTTCAAGGTCGGCAATACCCAGGGCCGCCGCGGTCTTTATCACCTGGTCCAGATCCTGGTAGATCTCCAGCGTGAGGTTGTGCCCGTCCTGGGCCAACACCGTCACCCCCTCCCGGGCAAAGGCGCCGGCTGGCGGTGGGGTGGCAAAGCGGAAGCGCACCCGTTTGAAGTGTTGCGTCGTCAGATCCTCCACTCGCTCGGTGGCGATCAACTGTCCATCGCGGATAATGCCCACCCGGTCACACACCGCTTGCACCTCGGGTAGAATGTGCGAGGAGAAAAAGACCGTCGCACCGGCCTGGTTGGCCTCGCGCACCAGGTCCATCACCGTCTGTTGCACCAGGGGATCGAGACCCGTGGTCGGTTCGTCCAGAATGAGCAGATCCGGCTTGTTCATAAAGGCCGTCACCACCCCTACCTTTTGCTTGTTCCCGCGCGATAGCTGTCCGATCTTGCGGCGGGTGTCCAACTGCAGCCGCTCGGACAGCGTCTGCCAGTGCCTGCGCTCCGTGTGGTTCTTTTGCAGCGAGGCATACATCTCAAAGAACTGGCGGACCTGCATGCTTTCGTACAGGCTCAGTTCGCCGGGCAGGTAGCCTACCCGCTCGCGGACCGCCACGCCCTGTTTCCGGCAATCGAGTCCAAACAGGTGGGCTTCCCCGGCGGTGGGGCGGATGATGTCCATCAGTACGCGCTGGGTCGTGGTCTTGCCTGCGCCGTTGGGACCGAGGAAGCCGAACACCTCCCCCGTTTCGACGCGCAGATCCACGTCCAGGATACCCCGCTGCCGGCCATAGTAGACCGACAGTCCATTCGTCTCAATGGCATACTCTACCACAATGTCCCCCTCCTTGCTCCGGACCACCACGTTGTACTGCCCAAAGTATACATCCCAACCCCATTTTATACCAACCCGCAGGCCGGAATGGCGTCCGCCCCCCACAGAGCATCATCCATTG
>JASFOV010000068.1:0-12781 GCA_050116355.1 Anaerolineae bacterium | reverse complement strand
GCTGGATAGCTGCACCAGCCATTATACTCCAGAACCAAGGTTGCTGCAAGGCGCCGCGTGACAGCCAGAGAAGAAAGTGGATCGAACCTTGACATCCAAAACGTTTTGGGGTATACTGGGTACAGTGTTCCAAAACGTTTTGGAGGGCCACGAACGCCGGAGAGAAAGCAGATGGCTTCTGTCACGCTCAAAGACATCGCTACGCGCCTCGATCTGTCCATTACTACTGTGTCCCGGGCTTTGGCTGGCTATGGCGATGTAGCGGATGCTACGCGCCAACGGGTGTTGCAGGCCGCCGAAGAGATGGGCTACGTGCCGGATGTCACCGCTCGTCGTCTGCAAAAAGGTCGCACCGACACCATCGGTTTCGTTATCCCCACCAGCGGACCGCGATTCTCCGATCCTTACTTCAGCGAACTGCTGGCCGGCATCGGCAATGAGGCAGCCCGCCACGGGTTTGATCTGCTGGTTTCGACCTGCGCGCCCGATACGCCTGCAGAAGATGCCGCCTACCAACACAAGATCGCGGGCCGTCTGGTCGACGGGCTGCTGGTGGTCCGTACCCGCGCCAAAGACCGTCGTATCGAGTATCTGTCCCGGATCGGCTTTCCGTTTGTGGCCTTCGGACGCTCTGACCTGGACGTGGATTTCCCCTATGTGGACGAAGATGGTTTCCGTGGGTTGGAGTTGGTCACCCAGCATCTGATCGATCTCGGCCACAGGCGCTTTGCCTGTATTGCCTCTCCTCACGACTTGATGTTTAGCAGGTACCGTTGTGCTGGCCTGGAGGCCGCGCTGCGGAAAAACCATCTGTCCATCGATCCGGAGTACTACATCCACAGCGACCTGACCCAGCGTGGGGGATACCGGGCCATGAACGAATTGCTGGACCTGTCCGCCCAGCCCACTGCCGTGGTCGCCTGCAACGATCTGATGGCCTTGGGCGCCATCAGTGCCGCCCAGAAGCGGGGGCTCACGGTGGGTCGTGATGTGGCCATCACCGGGTTTGACGATATCCCCCTGGCCGAACATTCCCATCCCCCCCTGACCACGGTGCATCAGCCGATCTACGATATTGGTCGCCAGATCTGCAACATGTTGATTCGTTTGGTGCAGGGAGAACAAGTGAACGAGCGCCACGTCCTGCTGCAACCGCAACTTGTCGTCCGGGAATCGTGTGGGGCGGGCTAGGACGGGTCTGGCCAATGGCCCGGGTAGGAAGGAGGTGGTTGGGTTTTCGATCAAAGAGCTATCACTTTCAACCAGCTGGATACGCAATCTCAGGGTAGTACAAGAATAGATTGGAGGAGAATCTCATGAACAAGAAAGTAGCAATTCTTTTGGTGGTCGTCATGCTGGCGACCTTCTTGGCCGCATGCGGGGCCACACCGGAGCCCGAGACCGTCGTCCAGACCGTCGAGGTGGAAAAGGAAGTCACGGTCGTCGAGACCGTAGAGGTCGAAAAAGAAGTAACGGTCGTCGAAACGGTCGAGGTCGAAAAAGAGGTGACCGTCGTCGAAACGGTCGAGGTCGAGGCGGAGCCGGTCGAAAAGACCGTCGTCGAGTTCTGGAGCACGGACAAAGAAGAGGATCGCGTGGACCTCTACGAGGAGATCGCCGCGCGCTACATGGCCGAGAACCCTGATGTCGACATCCGCATTGTGCCCATCGATGAGGCGGAGGTAACCCAGCGCATCGCTACAGCGCTGGCCGCCAACCGGCTGCCCGATCTGATCCGTATGGGTGTTGAGCGCGTAGCCGCTTTTGCCGCCGACGGGATCCTGGATGAGGAAGCCGCCACGGCCGTCATCGAAGCCGTGGGCGAAGATGACTTTCGCGCCGGCCCGTTGCAGATGGTCACCAACCCGGCCACGGGCAACTATGCCGCTGTCCCCTTCGACGGTTGGATCCAGGCCATCTGGTACCGCGCCGATGTATTCGAAGAGGTCGGTCTCAATGCCCCCCTCAGCTGGGACGACATCAATGCCGCCTGTGACACCCTACCGGGCACCGGCAACCTGCTGTACGCCCTAACCTTGGGCACCGACCCCGGTCAGAACTACCCGCATCAGGTCTTTGAGCAGGTCGCCATGTCCAATGAAGCCTGGCCTTTCGACGAGGCGGGCAACGTCACCATGAACACCCCCGAGATGATCGAGGCCCTCGACTTTTACGCCAGCCTGCAGCGCTGCGCTCTGCCTGGTCCCCAATACTGGCGCGGCGCGCGCGAGGCCTACGAGCTGGACCAAGCTGGAATGCTCTTCTACAGCACCTACATCATGGACGACCTGGTTGATGGCTCCGGTTTGGACGGCGGCGGTAACGTCGAGATCGCCGTTGAGGACTTGGCCGGCAAGACCGGTTTTGCCTCCATGATGGAAGGGCCCAACGGTGCTGCCTCCTACGGGCAGTTGGTCACGCTGGCCATTCCCAATGGTGCCGATCCAGTCACTCAAGACGTAGCGGCCTACTTCCTGAACGGTGAGAACTACCAGGATGTGCTAGCCCTGGCGCCCTTTGGCAAGGTGCCCGTCCTCGGGAGTGCTGTGGAGGGCTGGTCAACCCTCAGCCCCTACTTTGAGAATTACTCCGAAGAGACGTTGGGCCAGATCGCCAATGGCTATGAAACCATGCAGCGCTGGCTGTTCCGCCCTGACTATGACACCACCCAGCGCGCCGTCGTCGGTGATATCGAAGGTCGCCTCTTGATCCCGCAGGCGATCAGCAACATCACACTGGAGGGCACCATGACGCCCGAGACCGCGGCCGAGTGGCTCCAGGAGCAGGTCGAGGCGTTGCTGGCTGAGCGCCAGGAGTAACGCGTCAATCGAACACATGGGGATGGGACCAGGATCAATTCTCTGGTCCCATCCTGCCGCGGTCTTGGGGTCACCAATGTCTCATACGTTCCAGAATGCCAGTGACTCCAGCACCGAGTTTCCTCGATCTAGCAGATCTGGAGATAAGGAGAAAGGGCCATGTCTGCATCCGCTCAAGGGGCCAAACGGACACTGAGTCAACGCTGGCGCTCCATGTCGGCACGCGAGGTACGCCTGGCCTGGCTGCTGATCCTGCCTACCGCTCTGATCGTCTTTGGGGTCGTTCTCTTCCCAGCCATCTTTAGCATCTGGATCAGTTTCCACGACGTCGGCCTTAAGGAGCTGGGTAACGTCTTTCAGGCCGAGTTCGTCGGACTGGACAACTACCGGGCCGTCGTCAATGACTTTGCTTTCAAGTTTCAGGGCCTGCAGAGCTGGGGGGCGGCCGTCACCAGTGTGGTGTACTCCTTCCTCGCGACCTTTGTGACGATGGTGTTGGGTCTGGTTGCAGCTTTGTTGCTCAACCGGCCCTTCCGGGCGCGGGGCCTGGCCCGAGCCGTCTTCCTGTTTCCCTACGTTGCGCCCATTGTTAGCGTCGCCTTTGTCTGGAGCTGGATTCTGGATCCCCGCCCATCGGGCGTGCTCAACGACATCCTGATGAGCCTAGGACTGATCGAGTTGCCCAAGGCATACCTGGCTCAACGGGGGCTGGCCCTCTTTATTGTCATCATGTTCACCGCCTGGCGCTACTTCCCGTTTGCCATGCTCATGATCCTAGCACGCCTGCAGGCCATCGATCAGACCTTGTACGAGGCCGCCGATGTGGATGGCGCCGGCGAGTGGGCCAAGTTCTGGTACATCACTATCCCCGAGCTACGCTATGTGCTGGGTGCCATTTTTTTGTTGCGCCTCATCTGGACCTTCAACAAGTTTGATGATATCTGGCTTCTCACCGGCGGCGGATTTGGTACTAATGTCCTGCCCGTCCTTACCTATCAATTCAGCTTCAGGTCTAACAACTTTGGCATGGGTGCTGCCAACGCTATGATCCTGTTGATGATCCTGGTCGTGTTCCTGGTGCTCTATGTCGGCGTCGTCATGCGCCGAGTGGACGAAGAATAGCGGGAGGCTGCCATGAGTATCGATCGCACTGTAGCTCGTCCCAGCGACGAAAAATTGACCCTGATTGAGCACCTATCCCGACGCATGTCTTTGCGCCAGTTTATCTTTGCCATCGTCCTCGCCTTCTTCCTGATCAGTATCCTCTTCCCTTTTTATTGGATGGTCAGTTCGTCCTTCAAGAGCTACGCCGAGATTGGCGGCCGGGAAGCGGTCTACATTCCCAGCGCCCTGCGGCTGGATGCCTATCGTGAGTTGTTTGACCCGGCCGACGAAAGCTTCCAGCGCTTTGGCGTCAACATTGTCAACACCATCAAGATCTCACTCCCTACAGCGCTCATCGCCGTCATCTTGTCCGTTTTTGGCGCCTACGCCGTGACGCGGCTTCGCTTTCGGGGCCGGGAGGTGTTGCTGAACAGTATCCTGCTCGTGTATCTCTTTCCAGGGATCCTGCTCATCATCCCGCTGTTCGCGATGGTGGCTCAGATTGGGGCCGCGATAGGCTTTGAGGTGCGCGACAATTTGGCCGTGCTCATGTTCACCTACTTGGCGCAGACGTTGCCGGTCGCGCTCTACATGCTGGCCAATTACTTCCGCACCATTCCTTACGAGATCGAGCAGGCTGGCCTCATCGACGGCTGCACCCGGCTGGAGGTGATCTGGCGCATCACCATTCCCTTGGCCATCCCCGCCTTGGTGTCGGTTTTTATCTATACCTTCATGATCGCCTGGAACGAGTATCTTTACGCCTTTGTCTTTTTGAACGATAGGGACATGTTCACCATGCCCATTGCCATCAACCGCATCAATACTGACCCCACACCCCGGCCTCACGTCGTCATGGCCGCTTCCACGATCATGACCTTGCCCGTCATTGTGCTTTTTTTGGCGCTCGAACGCTATCTGGCCGAGGGCTTGGCCGCCGGTGGCGTGAAGGGCTAGCAGATCGCTGCGGTCGTTCGAGAGGCTTGATACCGCTATGTTCACCTTGGCGGAGAGGTTATGAAGATCGGTTTCGTTTCGACGCGCCTGGCTGGCACAGATGGCGTCTCACTGGAGACGCACAAGTGGGCTGAAGTGGCCCGCCGTCTGGGGCACGAGGTCTACTACTGTGCCGGTCAATTGGAAGAGGATGCTCCCAATCCAACGCTCATCCCTGAGCTCCACTTCTCAAATTCCGAAGCGGAGGCCATCGCGGGCATGGTGTTTGGTCGCATGGAACCGCCACCGGGTTTGATGTCCCGTCTGCATGACATGACCGATCATCTGCGGGCCGCGCTCAGCAACTGGCTGGGCAAGACCGGGCTCGACCTGATGGTGGTTGAGAACGCGCTTGCCATCCCCATGCATGTGCCCCTGGGCTTGGCCTTGGCCCAGGTCATCAAGGCCACAGGCATTCCCACCATCGGCCACCATCACGACTTTTTCTGGGAGCGGCAGCGCTTCCGTCTCAACTGCATCCCCGATCTGCTGCTCGAGACCTTCCCCCCCGATCTGCCATCCATCCGGCATGTAGCCATCAACAGTCTCGCCCAGCGAGATCTGCGGTTCTTTCGTGGTTTGGAGGCAGTAGTAGTGCCCAATGTCTTTGACTATGGCACACCGGCGCCTGGACTAGACGAGTACAACCGCGATTTTCGCCAAGCGTTGGGTTTTGGGGCGTACGACTGGATCTTTTTGCAGCCGACCCGCGTTGTGGCGCGTAAGGGGATCGATATTTCCTTCGAACTCTTGCGCCGCCTGCGCGAGCCGCGGGCGCGGCTTATCATCAGCCATCGCGCTGGCGATGAGGGTCTGGCCTACTATCGTCAGCTGCTGGATCGGGCCGAGGCCATGAACGTCGAAGTCCACTACCTGGCTGGCTTTATCGAGGAGAAGCGCGTCACGCGCAATGGGCGCAAAGCCTATACTCTATGGGACGTTTACCCGCACGCTGACTTTGTCACCTACCCCACCCTCTACGAGGGCTTTGGCAATGCCCTGCTGGAGGCAATCTACTTCCGCAAGCCGATGCTGGTCAATCGCTATAGCGTCTATATAGCTGACATCGCGCCGCTTGGCTTTGACTTTGTCGAGGTCGATGGCTGGATCAGCGACGAGTCAGTTTCCGAAGTGCGCCGCCTACTGGATGACCCGGAGCGGTGCCAGGCCATGGTCGACAAGAACTATGAGCTGGCTCGCCGCCACTTTTCCTACGATGTGCTGGCCTCCGCCATGAGAAGGTTGATTTCGGTTTACTGAGTCGAAGCAAGGAAGATCTTGTGAGCGCAAACGCCCACATCCCACCCCTACAGATTTCCAATCGGCTGCAGGCCGAAATCTTGGATCACCTGACCGTTCTGTATGGTGCGCAACAGGCCAGAGAGGTGTGGCCAGAGCTCGCGGGCACGCTCCGCGACTTTTACCAGCGGAATTCCAGCTTGACCATCGCTGCTGCCTCGCATTCGCTCACTGAGCGCGACGCCGTTCTGATCACCTATGGCGACCAGTTCCAGGAGCCGGGGAAGGCGCCCTTGGCCACCCTACACGATGTGTTGACACAGACGCTTGGATCTGTCGTGTCCGGCGTCCACATTCTGCCCTTCTATCCCTATTCCTCGGATGATGGCTTTTCGGTCATCGACTACACCCAAGTCGATCCCGATCTGGGAGATTGGACGGACATCGCGCGGCTGGGGCAGGACTTTCGTCTGATGTTCGACGCCGTCATCAACCATATCTCCCGCGAAAGCGATTGGTTCCAGCGGTTCTTGGCGAGCGATCCAGCCTACGAGCGGTGGTTCATCGTCATCGAGCCTGACGATCCCCAGGATTGGGTGGCACAGGTCGTCCGGCCCCGCGCCCTGCCACTGTTGACCCTGGTTCAGACCGTCCACGGGGAAAAACTGGTGTGGACCACCTTCAGTGCTGATCAGATCGATCTGAACTACGCCCACCCGCCGGTGCTGCTCAAGATCATTGAGGTATTGTTGTGCTACGTCGAGAGTGGCGCGCAGATCATCCGCTTGGATGCCATCGCCTACCTGTGGAAGAAGATCGGTACCTCTTGTATCCACCTGGAGGAGACCCACCGCGTGATCAAACTCTTGCGCTGTGTGCTCGATGCCGTGGCGCCTGGAACGGTCCTCATCACCGAGACCAACGTGCCGCACGAGGAGAACATAAGCTACTTTGGCCGTCCGCAGCCCGGCACCGGGCGCACCGATGAGGCCCAACTGGTCTATCAGTTTCCCCTGGCGCCCTTGGTCATGTACAGCCTTCTCTCCGGTGATGCCCAGGTTCTCTCTCAATGGGCGGCAGAGCTAGAGACCCCGGCGCCACAGGCGATGTTCTTCAACTTTACCGCTTCCCACGACGGCATCGGTGTGATGCCCGCTCGCGGCCTGTTGAGTGAGCGCCAGATCCAGACCTTGGTCGACGCTACCCTAGCCCACGGGGGTCGGGTGTCCTACAAGACCAACGCCGACGGCAGCCAGAGTGTATACGAGTTGAACATCTCCTACTTTGATGCGCTGTCGGATCCCACCGCCGATGAGCCCCGCGCCGTGCAGGTTGGCCGCTTTGTCGTCAGCCAGGCGATCATGCTTTCTCTAGCCGGCCTACCGGGCATCTATGTCCACAGCCTGCTCGGTTCGCAAAGCTGGCAGGATGGGGTAGCCCTCACCGGTCGCAACCGGTCCATCAACCGCCAAAAGTTCGATCGGGTACGGCTGGAAGAGGAGTTGGCCGAACCCACTTCCACACGGCGCCAGGTGTTGGATGCCTACAGCCATCTGTTGCGCATCCGCGCTGCGGAGCCTGCCTTCCATCCCCAGGGTTGCCAGCGCGTCCTCTCCCTCGACAGTGGGGTGTTCGCCTTGACCCGCACCGACCTCGAGGGAAACAGCCAGGTGCTGTGTCTGCACAACGTCGCCGGGGAGACCCGCAGCTTGCACGTACCCCTGGCTGAGTGTGACCTACCCCTGGGCCGCTGGCGCGACCTCATCACCGGCCAGCGAGTCTCTGCCCGTGACGGTGGCCTGGAGCTCAGCGTGCCGGCCTATGCTGTCCGCTGGTACAAGGGCCTCGACCTCTGATCCCACGATAGGCTATCAATCGGCAGCAACTGGATAGAGGGCAAACTCGCCGCGGCCCGAACAGGCCCACGTCACCCTGAGCTAGCTGCCTGTGCGGACGCCGGTGCTGACCGCCCGTGCTGACCGCAGGACAGTGCAGGACAGTGTAGGACAGTGCAGGGTGACTGGGGCGCCCTTACGTTGGCCGAATTCTGCGCGCTGCCACCCTGCTTTCGGCTAGGCCCAGCTGGTTAGGATATGGTCCAGAGCGGCGCCCTGCCGCTTGAGCTAGGGACTTCTGCGCAGCACCACTGGCAGGTACACGGAATGCCTGGACAGGGACGATACGGCGTACCAGTAGCCGCTCTGCAGCTCAAAGCTGGTGCTGTCGGAGAGTCCCACCGCCCCCTGTCCCAAAGTGCCGTCTAGGGTGTGGTTGGTGCTAGCGACGCGTTCCCCACCGCCAGCTAGCACAGACCAGGACAGATCAAAGCTGGGCGAGGTTTGGGCACCGGCAATGCCGCCGGCCACCAGCAGGCCGGTGAGCACAATGAGGAGAGTCCATTTCTTCATGGCGCTCCCCCCTAATCCAGGGTCACAAACACTGGCACAGTGCCGGTCTTGGGATCGTACGGTCCGGCGACCTTGCCTAGGATTGTACCCGGCGCATTCTGGACCTCTGCCCTTTGGACCCGGCCCGACACAGCCGGGCCGACCAGGTCGCCAATGCCCAAGCTCTCTGCTTCCACGGCGGTCACCTTGACCGCCGGCACTAGACCGTCGGTGACGATGGCCAGATAGCCACCGGGGACGACATTGCCCTCGACGGGTTGGACGTCGACGGACGTTTGCCCCGGGGGATCTTCCAGCCTTTCCACCTCCTGCACGAGCATGGCCTCTACCGCCACGCCGACCACGGCCGTGTCCCCAGCACCGCTGGCTTTGCGCACCGCCAACATGGGTTCGCCGCCATCCTCTAGCGGTGCGGCAACGCCGCTGATGGCGACGACATCCCCTGGCTCCAAGATCTCCTCGCCGCCGTTGATGGCCAGCGTGCGACCAGCGAGCATAGGATAGATGGTACCGTTGACAAAAATCGCATCATTGAAATAGCCGGCGTACCAAGAATCCAGGCTGTCGGCATAGATACCCCGGCGCTCGGCGAGAAAGTAGCCACCGTAGTCTCGGAAATAATCTGTGCCTGCAGCGTAGCTGCGGACCCCGACTCGTCCTATGAAGTATCCGCCATAGCTAAAATCGCCGGAGGAAGGGGCCTCACCTCGCACGCCATAGCCATCTGTCTGAGTGATGCCAATGACGCCGCCGCCGTAGGCCGCAGATGAGGTGCTACCGTTGTACCCATAGACGCCGTAGCCGGTGGGATCGCGGCTCTCGCCGCGCAGCCCCCAGCCGCTGGAGGTATTGGTGGCCATCACGATGGCGTTGGGTCTGCCGACACTTCCTTCTATGCGCGCCTTTGGCCGGACTGTCAGAGCGTACATGGTAGGCAGCACCTGCAGGCGAGGGCTCAGTGTTTCCCAGACGCCACCCGCGTTCCGTACCCGGATGCGCAACCAGAGCTCCTGGCCATGGATAGCATCGGTGGTGACATCGAGGCTCGTGCTGTACAGCCCGTCTGTGATATTCTGTCCACTCCGGGTGACTGTGCTGCCAACCTGGGAGCCTCCAGAACTGGCCGACCAGAAGGTGAATTCCAGGTCGTAGGTGCCGCTCAGGGGCGCGCCTGTGGCCTGGTCGGTGAGGAGGCCCTGGTAGCTGATGGCCGCCGCGACGTCGGCGTCGAGGCTATCACCTCCCGCTGGTTCCGGTGTCTGGGCTTGGCCTCCACCGGCCAGCAACGACACCACTGCCAGCACGCCGACCAATAGGATGAGCTTGATACTTTTCATGGAATCTCTCTCCTCTCATATTCAAGCTTTTCCGTACAGAACGACAGCGAACAAGGATCGGTTCTTAACCACTTTGCCTCGCCTACGGCGAGCCGTGATTTTCGCAAATGGATTGTGTTACGGGGGCTGGCCGTTGCTGCAGCCCTCGCACACTGGATTGTCGCCTGGCCCGGCCTGTCTGGACCGTCTCTGGTCGTTGGAGCATTCAGGAGCAAATTCATTATAGCACAAGTCTTGGAGTGGCGGCAAGGCGATCTCATCAGTCGCAGGCCGCCTGTAGCTCTAGCAATCCGGGATGCCTTGGTGCCAGCAGCAGGCCGCGCTCGCTAGTCTGGCAGGCGAGCTCGCGCCGGCCCAGATCCCAGGCACAACGCCCTGCAGCCAGGTAAGCCTCCGGATCACCAGGGGTCAGGGCCAGGGCTTGTTGGTAGGCGTTCAGGGCCAGTTCGAGGAATCCGAGCTGGTGGTAGACTTGACCCAGGCCATGGTGGGCTCCTGCCATGTCTGGCGCCCAGCGCAGGGCGTTGGCGTAGGCTTGCTCCGCGCCGGTCAGATCGCCCTGGGCCAGTTGCACGTGGCCCAGGTGCATAAAGGCCGTGGCGTCTGTATGATCCAGGCTGGCAGCGCGGTGAAATTGGGCTTCCGCGTCGCCCAGGCGCCCTTGGGCGACGTAGAGCAATCCCCAGCCGGTGTGCAGCATGGCATTGCCGGGGAACAGGCTCGTTGCCTGCTGGTATGCTTTCTCGGCTTGGCGGTAGCGGGCGGGAGTAACGGTTTGCCCCCATTCCGTGTACAACTCGCCGTACCCGGCCCACACTCGATAGTCACCGGGGGTCAGGCGCTGGGCGGCATCCAGGGCCGCCTCCGCGGCACGGTACTCGGACACCACATCTTGGCCATGCCGTGCCTGCTGCAGATGAAGCCAACTCAGGTGCTGGTAGTAGACCGGCTGCCGTGGCCAGAGGGCCACCGCCTGCTCGGTTGCGACGATGCTCTGCTCAAGTTCGGCAGGTGTGCCGGTTCGATCGGCGTGACCAAAGTGCGCCTCAGCTATGAACAGGATTGTACTTAGGGGTAACACCGTTAGGAGCAAGGTCGCGGTCAGGATGCGGCGCGGCCAACACACCCGTTGTCTTGTCGCTCCTGTGACAGACGAGGTGGTCGACGGTGCCAGCAACATTCCTAGGATCAGCCAGAAGAGGGTTGCTGTGGCTGTCACTTGGAAGCTGAACTGTGTCTCGACCAGATGCCCTATTGTGGCCGCCAGCCCGGCGGTCAGCATGATGCGCCGCCGTCGGTCGGATGTGCGAGCCAGAAACCGCAACCCGGCAAAGATCGCCGTGCCGGCCAGGGCGGCATAGGCTAGCAGTCCAACCAAGCCAACCGATGCCAGGGTGTCCAGGATCAGGTTGTGAGCCCGGTCAACCAGGACACCCCGCCCTTGGACATAGACCAAGTCCGGAGGGAATGCGCGGGTGAATGCCTGGCCGAAGGTCTCTGGGCCGTGGCCCAAGATAGGTCTGGCTGCGATGAGCGACCCCGTAGCTTGCCAGATGGCTGCGCGCGCGCCAGCCGAACCGGTCCACTCCGGACTGACGCTCAGGGTTGCCATCCCGGCCAGCAGTCCCAACCCGCCCATGACTACACTGCCTACCACTAGCCTGCGGTGCCCTCGCTGCCAAGCCTCGGCCAGTGCGAGCACGCCGCCGGCAGCCAACGCCCCCAACCAGGCGGCCTGGGCCATCGTCGCAATCAGACAGACCCCTTGCGCTCCGATCAAGATGCTGTACAGCCAACGCCAAAGACGGTCTTGGGTGATCCGCGCCCTGGCTATTGTAACCGGCAGCGCCAGCACCAGGTAGGCGCCTACAAAGTTGCTACGGCCCAAGAAGCTGATGACCGGCGAGCCCTCCACTTGCCAAGCCAGGGGATCCAGCCCGAGTAGCTGCAGGAGTGCGTAGACCACGACCGGCGCGCTGCCCCAAGAGATGGCGGTCAACAAGCGATAGGGCCGTTCCGGGCCCCGTAGGCAGGTTGCCACCAGCAGGGATAGGGCCAGGTAGCAGAGCAGGGTAATTGCCCCCTGCATCCGCTCGTAGGAGCCTTGTGCACTCAGCAGGGAGTTCGTGGAAAAGAAGGTGCTCAACAAGATCGACACCATCGTGACCAAGACCAGGGCACCGTATACAGAACGCAGATCCCTAATGGCTTGAAGGGTGGTGGCTCTTCTGCAGGCGCCCAGCCACACGGCGCCCATGAGCGCTAGCGTTGACCATAACAGCACGACCTTGGGCAGCTCGAACGAGTTTCGGGCCCAGGGCGTCATGAAAAGTGGCAGGCCAGCCGCTAGCACCAGCCAGCCGGTCTCGATCAAGCGATCGCCACTGAGTGCCTCACCGCGCTCCATCGACAGACTTGCTCCGAGAGGTGACGGCCTAGGTCCGCCGCACGAAATAGGATCGTCCGAGAACGAACAGGATCAACAGGGCCAGCGTTGTGCCGCTGACGAGCAGCCCATAGCGCACACTATCGGGCTGGTAGACCAGCTCGATGCTGCTTTCTCCCGGTGGAAGCGGGATGCCAAGCAGTGTTAGATTCGCCCGTACGACGGGTAGTGGCTGGCCAGTCCCGCGTTCTGTTCCAACATCGTATCGGGTCGCCTTCCAGCCGGGCATCCAGTTCTCGCTGACAACCAAGAGTCCGTCATGATCGCTCTCCACCTCGGCCCGCAACTGGCGGGGGGCCAATCGCCACAAACGCACTTGATCGTGGCCCACTGGCGACAGAGTACCGGACTGGAGCGCATCGTTCCTGGGTAGCTGTCCCTGAGCAGGTGGCACCAAGGCTACGTTTTCCAAATCAAAATCGGGATCGGCTA
>JASFOV010000067.1:0-12866 GCA_050116355.1 Anaerolineae bacterium | reverse complement strand
ATCGAACCCACCACCGTCGAAAAGCACCTGGCCAGCATTGAGACCTACGTCCGCCTGATCGCGCCGGAGGCCAAAACCGCGCACTCAGCCGTCCACGCTGCTAGGGTAGGAGGATAGATCATGCCCTTTGCCCAACGCATCGCCCATCTGAAAGCCGAAGGCGCCTACGCCGTGCTGGCTCGAGCCCAAGCCCTGGAGGCCCAAGGCCGGGATATCATCCATTTGGAGATTGGCCAACCGGACTTTGATACCTACGAACACATTGCCCAGGCCGGCATCCACGCTATTGCCCAGGGCAAGACGCGCTACAACCCACCGGCCGGGATTCCCAAGCTGCGGCAAGCCATAGCTCAGGACGCTGGGCGGCGGCGGGGGTTGGACATTACACCGGACCAAGTGATCATCGCCCCGGGGACCAAGCCGCTCATCCTCTTGCCCATGTTGGCGTTGCTCGAGCCCGGCGACCAAGTCATCTACCCTGATCCTGGGTTCCCCAGCTACGCAGCCGCCATCGGACTGGTCGGTGCGGTCCCTGTGCCGGTCCCACTGCTAGAGGAACAGGGGTACGATCTGGACCTGACCGCCTTTGATCGCGCACTCAGTGCCCGGACGCGCATGGTGCTGCTCAACTCACCTAGCAACCCGACAGGGGGCATCAACTCTCCCGAGACGCTGGCCCACATTGCCACGGTGGCCCGCGCTCGCCAGCTGTGGGTGCTGTCCGATGAGATCTATGGCCAGCTGGTCTACCAAGACAGCTCAGCGACCACGAGCGACCGGGATTTGCACAGCATCGCTTCGCTGCCGGGCATGCCCGGCAGGACGATCATCGCCGATGGCTTCTCCAAGACCTATGCCATGACCGGCTGGCGATTGGGATTTGGCATCATGCCGCCCCCCCTGGCCGAAAAGCTGAACCTGTTGCTCACCCATTCGGTCGGCTGTACTGCGACTTTCACCCAATACGCCGGGCTGGAGGCGCTCCTCGGGCCCCAGGACCAAGTGCAGGAGGTTGTCGCCCAGTTTCGCCGCCGCCGCGACCGGATCGTGACCGGGCTGAATGCCATCCCGGGGGTCCGGTGCCCTATGCCCCAGGGCGCCTTCTACGCCTTCCCCAACGTTCAGGCCTTCGGTCGCACCTCCGATGAGCTGGCCGATTATCTGTTGGAAGAAGCGGGAGTGGCCGTGTTGCCGGGCACCGCCTTTGGTCGCAACGGGGAGGGCTATCTGCGTCTGTCCTACGCCAACTCAATGGAGAGCATCGAGCGCGCGCTGGCCCGGATGGCCGCTGCCTTCAGCAAACTTGGCTAGGGCCAGCGACTTTCAATGTGGAATTCCGCTGTGAGCGTTGGCTTGCTGGTCAACTCGGGAGCTGTTGGCGCGCAGTTGCTCATCTTGCCTGAGGAGCGAATTTGACTTGACCATCTGCTTTGTGGACATCGAACATGACAAGGTCCTACATAATCCGCAACGCCGAGAGCCCTACCTCGGTTCTCTGATGGACATCAAACTCAAGCTCGAAGAGATTGCGGGCGCACCGTGTATCGTCCAGCGCTATACCGATGTGACCCGCCACCGGCTGGAACGCCTGGCCGTGGAAGCCATCCTCATCGGGGGCAATGCGACCGAGATGGACGAGTATGAAGACGGCGCCTGGACCGAGCTGCACGAGATCATCCGCTCCGCCCGGTGGCCCCTCCTCGCCATCTGTGGCGGTCACCACTTGGTTGCCATGGCCCACGGTGCACCGATTGAGCCCATGCGTGCTCTCCGGCCCGGCGAGCCGGATGTCACTACACTGTCGGGACCGGGCTATTACAAAGAGTGGGCGTTTATGCCGGTCAACATCACCCAGCCCGACCCGCTCTTTGCCGGGTTGGACCCATCGCCTGTGTTTCTCGAAGCCCACTACTGGGAGGTCAAGGACCTGCCCGCCGGGTTTGAAGCGCTGGCCGCCAGCGATGAGTGTGCCATCCAGGTGATGAAGCAGACCGGCAAACCTATCTACGGCACCCAATTCCACCCGGAGTGTTTCACCGAATACCCACATGACCGGCGCAGCCGCTTGGTCAACCTCATCTATCCTGAGGGCCACGCCGAGGCGCGGCCGGACGGGCGGACGCTCTTGGCCAATTTCTTCCGGATCGCCGGTATCTTGTAGACAATAGGAGCAGAACAATGAATGCCCAGCAGATCATCGAACAGAATCGAGACCATACCTTTTTCACTTGGTCCGTGCAGAGCCAGGTGCAGCCACTGACAGCGGTCCGGGGTGAAGGCGTCCATTTCTGGGATGCAAACGGCCGGCGCTATCTAGACTTTTCGTCGCAGCTCATGAACGTCAACGCCGGACACGGCAGCCCCACCATCGTCGCCGCCATTCAGCAACAGGCAGCCGCCATGGCCTATGCCTACCCCGGGATCGCCACCGAAGCAAAGGGCCGGTTGGGACAGATGCTGGCCGAAGTAACGCCTGGTGATTTGTGCAAGACGCTGTTCACCACTGGCGGCGGCGAGGCCAATGAGAATGCCATCAAGTTCGCGCGCCTGTATACCGGGCGTCAAAAGCTGCTCGCCCGCTACCGCTCCTTTCACGGCGCGACAGCCGGTGCGCTGAGTCTGACCGGCGATCCCTACCGTCTGCCCGCAGAGCCTTTGATCTCGGGCGTTGTGCATGTCATGGACCCCTACTGCTACCGCTGTCCCTTCGGCTGGACCAAAGAGACCTGCCACCGCGAGTGCATCAGCCATGTGGAGCAGGTGATCCAGTTCGAGGGACCGGACAACATCGCCGCCCTTGTGCTGGAAGGGGTCACCGGCAGCAACGGGCTCATTATCCCCCCGGACGACTACTGGCCCCGCATGCGCGAGATCTGCGACAAGTACGGCATCCTACTCGTCTCCGATGAGGTGATGAGCGGATTTGGGCGCACCGGCGAGTGGTTTGGCGTGAATCATTGGCAGGTCGAACCCGACATGATCACCATGGGCAAAGGGATCACTTCGGGTTATGTGCCGCTGGGCGGCGTCATCGTGTCGCGCGCCATCGCCGATTACTTTGAGGACCGGCGACTGCCGATGGGCCTGACCAACTCAGGACACCCCGTGGCGGTCGCGGCCGGCGTTGCCACCCTCGAGGTCTACAAAGACGAAGGGCTGATCGAAAACGCCCAGGCGATGGGCCTGATCCTCAAAGAGGGTCTGCAGGACATCCAAGCCAAACATCCCAGCGTGGGCGACGTGCGCAGCATCGGCCTGTTCTCGACCATCGAGCTGGTCAAAGACCGGGAGACCAAGGAGCCTCTGGCGCCGTTGCCGGGGCTGCCCTCCTCGCCGCAGGACGCCCAGGTAGCGCCTGCCCTGTCCGCCGCTTTGCGCGAGCGGGGCATGCATTGTTTCGTCAAGTGGAATCACCTGTTCCCCATCCCGCCGCTGTGCATTACCGAGACCGAGCTGCGCGATGGGCTACTGATCCTTGACCAAGTCTTGGACATCGCTGATGCGATGATGCCCGGCAGCTGAACACCGCCCGGGTGAGTTCATCTGTGGGGTCCGCAGCCCAGGTGACCGGAGCAGGCGATGACTTGATTGCTACGTCCTTGGGATAGGTGCTCGTTAACGCCAGCCATCATGGCATCATAGAGTTGGAGGGAGTGGTATGGACTTGTTGTACATCGATCTGACCCACCAGCAGGTTTCTACGCACAGCTGGGAGGACGAACTCAGCGGCGGGCGGCTACTAACCGCCGCCCTCCTGACCCGTGGCGTCGATCCCGGTTGCGATCCGTTGGGTCCCCAAAACCGGCTGGTTTTGGCCACCGGCCCCCTCGCCGGCTGGGGCATCTCCTGCGGAGGGCGGCTGTCGGTCGGTGCCAAGAGCCCGCTGACGGGTGGCATCAAAGAGAGCAACGCTGGGGGTGAGGTGGCTGATCTACTGGCCAATCTGGGCTACCGGGCCGTGATCCTGGATGGCGCGGCGCCCGCCGGGGAGCCCTATCTAGTGATCATCGAGGCCGGGCAAGAGCCCACTGTCCGCTTCGTCCCGGGTGCCGCCTATTGGGGCCTGCAGCTTGAAGAGACAGCGGCGCGTCTGCGGGCCGATTTTGGCGACGAGTACGCCTATGTAGCCATCGGGCCTGCTGGCGAGATGCAGCTGCCCGCCGCGGCCGTCTGCATCACGGACGTCCGCGGTGATCCCTTCCGCTTTGCGGCGCGCGGCGGGCCTGGAGCCGTTATGGGCAGCAAAGGGATCAAGGCCCTGCTCATCAAGCGGACCAAGTCGACAGACCGTCCCGCGGGCGATGCATTCCGCTCGGCCATCTCTGCCTTCCACCGTACCATCAACGCCAATCCCCGGGTGCAGGTGCTGCGCCAGTACGGTACGCCGTCGACGGTGATGTTCGTCCAGTCGCTGGGCGGCCTGCCCACCCGCAATTTCCGCCAGGGCACCTTTGACCAAGCGGAGCAACTCTCTGGCGAAGCGATCTACGACTTGATCACAACACGGGAAGGCGAAGGTACGCCCACCGAACGCTGCATGAAGAGCTGCATCATCCAGTGCTCCAACGTCTATCCCGATGCCGAGGGCAAGCGTCTTGTAGCGCCCATCGAGTACGAGACGCTGGCCATGTGCGGCTCCAACCTCGGCATTGGCGACCCCGATGTCGTGGCCCGCCTCAACCGTCTCTGCAATGAATTGGGGCTGGACACCATCGAGGTCGGTGCGGCCCTGGGCGTCGCCGCCGAAGCTGGCCTGTGGGATTTTGGGGACGGAGCGCGGGCCATAGAGCTTGTGGAAGAGATCGGCCAGGGGACAGTGCTGGGCCGGCTTCTGGGCCAGGGCTGTTACACCGTCGGTCATGTGCTGGGCGTGCGCCGCATCCCGGCCGTCAAGAAGCAGGGGATGTCGGCCTACGATCCACGCGCCATCAAAGGCACGGGCGTCACCTTTGCCACTAACCCTATGGGTGGCGACCATACCGCGGGCCTGACCGTCTTTGCCTCGGTGGACCATCGCAGCGCCGAGGGGCAGGTGGAGCTGTCGCGCGACACGCAGATCACCCGCGCGGCGTACGATGCACTGGGTCTCTGCGTCTTCTTGCTCGGCTCTACGGGCAGCAGTCCGGAGCTAATCACCGATATGCTCAATGCCGCCTACGGGACCGAGTTGGCGCCTACCTACCTGGCCGAACTGGGCCAACGGGTGCTGGAGCTGGAACAGAGATTCAACCATCAGGCCGGTCTGACCGGAGCCACCGATCGCCTGCCGGAGTTCTTTGCCCGCGAGCCCTTGCCACCCTACGATGTGATCTTTGACGTGCCCCAAGAGGATCTCGCCGGCATGTGGGACGACGACTGATTCGAGCGCAGAAACCCAAAGGAAAACTACCCCTTGGGCATCACATCCGGCGTGGGCGGCAAACCCACCTCACAAGGCTATAGACCAGCGTCCCGCCATTGTCAATGGCAATGGCGGGACGCTGGTCGGGCTTGTGCTCTCCTAGTTGAGGCGGGAGGGAGCGCCGTTCGTCCCGTCCGGAGTGCAGCATTCCCCCTTTCTGCCTCTCGTTCCTTTTTTCTTCTTGACAGCATGACCAGAACCTGGTATACTATCTCATAGTTAAGAATATCTGATATTCAGAATACTATGAACAGTACCCACGTGCAGAAAAACACATTGGTTCGCAGCGTCACCAGCCAGCTCCGCCAGATGATCCTGCGCGGTGACGTGCAACCCGGAGACTATTTGCCCTCACGCAAGGAGCTAGCCTCCCAGTTCGGCGTGGGGGTCTCCACCGTGCACGAGGCCATCCAGGCCTTGACCGCCGTTGGACTGGTTTCCTCGCATCCCGGCAAGGGCACATGGGTCCGTCTGGACGCGTTGGATACGTTGATCCACCCCGCCGAGGTCGAGAGCCGTCTGGGCAAGCTAGACGTCCAGGAAGTGTATGAAGCCCGCACCGTGGTGGAGGTGGCCCTGACCGAGCTCGCCGCAGAACGGGCAACAGCTGCGGACACCAAGCAGATTCAACAGGCGCTGCGCGCCATGGAAGACGCAGCTCAGGATGAGCAGGCCTTTGTCGAAGCAGACCTCGAGTTTCACCTGGCCGTCGCCCGGGCTGGCCGGAATCAACTCCTGGAGCAGTTCTACCACCTCTCACGCAAGTTGCTCGCTGAGGTAATCGCCGGGTGCGTCCGGCTGCCAGGCGTCAAAGAGGAGTCGATCCGCATCCAAGGCACCATCGCCCAAGCCATTCAGGAGAGGGACCCCCATCTGGCCAGGAAGGCTGCGCTCGATCATATGGCCTACATCGAGCGCCTGTTGGAAATCTGTTAATCATACCCTGGAGGCACAGATCATGAAAACCATCAATTCCGTTGCATTCACCTCCCCTCAATTCGCCGTTCTGTCCGAGAGCCAATTGCAGGATCTGCACTTGGGCGCGCTGGAAGTACTGCGCCGGACCGGAATCCGTTTCTTCCACCAACCGGCATTGGAGATGCTGAAAAAAGCCGGGGCTTTTGTCTCTGACGGCAACTTGGTGCGATTTCCAGCCGCGCTAGTTGAAGAAGCCATCGCCTCGGCGCCGGGCCGGATCATCATGTGTGATCGCGATGGGCAGCCGGCCGTATACTTGGAGGGCAGCAAGGTCTGGTTTGGCACCGGTTCCGACTGCTTGAACTTCCTCGACCCCCAGACCGGCGAACACCGCAAGTTCACCCAAGCAGACATCATCGACGGCTATCACCTGTGCGATGCCCTGCCCAACATCCATTTTGTCATGTCCATCGGCATCCCCACCGACGTCGACCCCGACTTGACCTATGATGTGCAAATGGCCCTCATGCTAGAGCATACCACCAAACCGCTCGTCTTTGTGACCAACGACCGTGCCAGTTGCCAGCGGGCCATCGATATGGCCGCTGCTGTGGCGGGCGGGCACGAAGCCCTGGCCGAGCAACAGCACATTCTGCTCTACTCTGAGCCCAGTTCGCCCCTCCAGCAATCCGAAACCGCCGTGGACAAACTGCTGTTGATGTCCGAGTACCGCCTGCCCATCGTACATTCACCGGCCCCCCTCATGGGCGGCACCGGCCCCATCACCATGGCCAGCGGCCTTGTTCTGTGCACGGCCGAAATCTTGAGCAGTCTGGTCGTACACCAGCTCCACAACCCAGGCTCCCCCTTTGTCTTTGGCGCCGGTCTCCATCACATGGACATGAAATCGGCCCAGATTTGCTATGGCTCTCCCGAATTCCAGCTGACCAAGGCAGCCATCGCCCAGCTTGGTCGGTGGTATGGCCTGCCTACCTGGGGCTATGCTGGCTGCACCGACGCCAAAGTGCTGGACGAACAGGCGGCGGTGGAGGCGCTGCTAGCGGTCATGATGGCCAAGTATAGTGGTGCCAATCTGATCCACGATGTGGGCTACATGGAGAGCGGCCTGACCACCTCCTTCGAGATGATCGTGCTGACCGACGAACTGGTTGCCCTGACCGACACGTTGGTCAAGGGTATCGAGGTCACCAGCGAGACGCTCATGCTGGACGAGATCCACAACGTGGGCCCTGGCGGTCACTTTATGGATACCGAGCAGACGCTACATCGCTTCCGTGACTTCTGGTATCCGGATCTCCTGGACCGCCAGCGGCGGGAGGGCTGGTTGGCCGCCGGCAGCACCACCTTGGGCCAGCGACTCAACGCCCGTGTCAAAGAGATCGTCAAAGAGCACCAGCCCCAACCACTGGATCCGGAGCAGGCGCGGCAGATCCAAGAGATCGTAGCCCAGGCCGCAAGCTAGAATCGTGCTATCGGAGCAGGCCATGAGTCCGACCTTTCAAATGTTGAACAGAGAACAACGCACAGCGATTGCTTCGGCAGCTATCGACCTCTTGGAGCGGATAGGCGTGCGGCTGACCGAGCCAGAAGCGCAGCAACTGCTGCACAGCGCCAGGGCGCGGATCGACGGCGACCGGGTGCGCATCCCCCAACAACTGGTAGAGGACGCAATTCGCTCCGCTCCCGGCGAAATCACGGTCTACACCCGGGATGGGACACCCGCCATGCACTTGGGCGGCAACAGCGCATATTTCGGCGCCCACACCGACGCCCCCAACGTGTTGGATCCCTACACCGGTAGACGCCGTCCTTGCTTGGAGGCGGATGTCGCTCGCCACGTGCGTCTCATCGACGCGCTACCCCGCATCTCCTACACCACGGCTTCCGGCCTGGTGGCCGATCGGCCCGCAGAGATAGGCGACCGCGTCTCGCTGGCAGGCTGCCTGACCAACTCGACCAAGCCGGTACTGGCCATGCCCGTGACGCTTCAGGCGCTCGCCCAGAGCCGCCAGATGGCGGCTCTGGCAGCTGGCGGTGCGTTGCCCGACAAGCCACTCCTCATTGTGTACGCCGAGCCCGTGTCGCCCCTGGTTCATCCCGATGAATCGATAAAGAAGCTGCTCTACTGCGCAGAGCACCGCATTCCGCTGGTGTACAGCGGCTTCGCCGCCATGGGCGGCACGGCTCCCCAGAGTCCGGCAACTATTGTCGCCCAATTGTGCGCCGAGACGCTCAGCGGCCTGGTAGTCCACCAGCTCAAGCAACCCGGAGCCCCCTACATCTTTGGTGGCATGGCCTCGATCATGGACATGAAGACGACCATCTTTGCCTATGGTGCACCCGAGTTCCAACGAGGTAATACCCTACTGGCCGAGATGGCCCATCATTTTGGGTTGCCCAACTTTGGCACGGCGGGCACCAGCGACAGCCAAGTCTTTGACGGGCAAGCGGTGATGGAAGCGACTTCATCCTGCCTGATGGCCACCCTCTCGGGCGCAGACCTGATCCACGACGTGGGCCTGCTAGGCAATGCCACCGTCGTGATGCCCGAGATGATTGTAGCCAGCAACGAAGCCATCGGCATGATCGAACACCTACTGGGCGATCTCAGCTTGGAAGAGTCCCTGGTTCTCGACATCGTCGACGAGGTGGGGGTGGGGGGCGAGTTTGTAACTCACCCGCACACCCTGCGTCACTTCCGCGACGTCTGGTACCCAGAACTGCTCTACCGGGGAGGCGCCCGAGCCTGGCAGGACGGTGAGTCGGCCACCTTTGAGCAACGCGTGAATGCCCGGACCCGAGAGCTGATGGAGGAGCATCAGCCACCGGCGCTTCCAGACGACCTGGCAGCGGAGATCGCCCAGATCGCCACCCGCACGGTCCAATAGGGAGTAAAGACCATGGCTCAGTTGTCCAAGATCATCACCACCATCGACTCCCATACGGCGGGGGAAGGCACCCGCCTGGTGACAGCCGGCTTGCCCCTCATCCCCGGTACGACAATGGCCGAGAAGCTGGCCTACGCCCAGAATCACCTGGACTGGGTGCCGGGGCTGCTCTTGCGCGAACCCCGCGGCCACAAGGACTTGTTCGGCGCGATTCTGGTACCGCCGTGCGCGCCTGATGCGGACGTGGGACTGCTGTTCATGGACAACACCGGCTACGAGCCGATGTGTGGGCACGCCGTCATCGGCGTGGTGACCAGCCTGCTAGAAATGGGCAGCCATACAGCGCTGGAGCCTAAGACTCAGTTAACGCTCGACACCCCGGCTGGCCTCGTCCGTACCGCGGCGCAGGTCCAAGACGGGGCCGTCCAAGCCGTGACCTTCGAAAATGTACCGGCCTTTGCCTGGCGACAGGATATCCAGCTGGCGGTGCCCCAGTTCGGTAGCTTGACAGTGGATGTGGCCTTCGGCGGCAACTTCTTTTTCCTGGTCGACGCCACCCAACTCGAGATCGAACTGATTCCGGCCAATGCCGCACGCCTGGCCGGCTTGGGCATGCGCATCCTGGCTGCAGGCAACGACCAGATCGCCGTCCGTCATCCACAGCTCCCTCACATCGACCGCGTCATCGACTTGCGGTTTTACGTGGCCACGCCGGGGAGTGCGCACAGCCGCAACGTCGTCATCTTGGGCGACCACATGGTGGATCGTTCGCCATGCGGCACCGGCACCTGTGCCGAGATGGCCCTGCACCACGCCTGCGGCGAACTGGATGTGGGCCAAGACTTTGTCAGCGAGAGCATCATCGGTACGTGCTTCACTGGCCGGATCGTGGCCGAAACGTCGGTAGGCAGCGGACCAGGGGCCCTGGAGGCGGTACGGCCCCAGATCACCGGCCGCGCTCACATCACGGGTTTGCAGCAATTGGTGTTGCAACCGGGGGATCCCTTTCCTCAAGGATTTGTTCTGGCCTGATGGCGGTATGGAGCCCGCATCTGACATCTGCAACCTTGCTGTCGCCTTGACACTAGGCCCTGGTGTGTTATAATCAAGATTGTGAAATTCGGATAGCCACTACCCGTGGCTGGAGAGGAGGGATTGCGCTAGAAACCGTCGCGTGAATATGGTGTTGGGTTTGGCAGCGCCAATTGGCCAGCATCCTGGCCGGTATCTGCCAATCGGATTCAAACCACAAAGACGAGGAGAGGAAAATGGAAATTATCAAGAGAAAAAAGACCAATGACGCTCATCCGTATATCCCCGAGCTCAAGGACCTCTACCAAAGAGGCCGGATCACCCGCCGCGAGTTTCTGCGCAATGCAACCTTGCTGGGTATGAGCTTTGCCGGCGCCAGTGCCTTCCTGACCGCCTGCGGCGCCACCGAGGAACCGACAGCGGCACCTACCCAAGCCCCGGCGGCAACCGAAGCCCCAGCCCCCACCGAAGCCCCGGCTGCCGGTGGCCCAGTGCGCGGCGGCACGTTGCGCATGGCGTCTGAAGTCCAGAAGGTCACCCACCCGGCCCAGTTCTCCTGGGTCGCACCCTCCAACCAGTTGCGCCAAGTGGCCGAGTACCTGACCCTGACCGATGGCCATAACATTACCCATCCATACCTGCTCGAGAACTGGGAGACCAGTGAGGACCTCATGACCTGGACACTGAACCTGCGCCAGGGCATCATGTTCAACAATGGCGACGAGTTCAACGCCGACGATGTCATCTTCACCATGAATGAATGGCTGAACGAGGACGTCGGTTCATCGATGCTGGGCTTCATCGGCGGCTACCTGAGTGCAGAGAATATTGAAAGGGTCGACGACTATACCGTCAGACTGCACCTTAGCCAGGCCGAGATCGGCGTGCCGGAGCACCTCTTCCACTACCCGGCCCTCATCCTCAATCACCGCACCTTCGAGGGCGACTTCCTCAAGGCGCCGCACGGCACGGGTCCCTATACCCTCGAGCAATTCTCCGAAGGCGAGCGCGTCCTGCTCAAGCGCCGTGAGGACTACTGGCAGATGGGCGAAGACGACCAGCCCCTTCCCTACCTGGATGAGATGGAGTTCATTAACATGGGACAGGAAGCCTCGGCCTGGATCGCGGCCATCCAGGGCGGCGAAGTGGACTACCTGGATACCGGCGACTTTGCCCCGCCCGACATGTACCTGGCCCTCAAAGACGCTGACGGCATTACGGTGAACGGCCTGCCCACCGCGGTCACGCGCGTCCTCCGTATGCGCGTCGACCTCGACCCCTGGACCGACAACAACGTCCGCATGGCCCTCAAACTATGCCAGAACCGGGAAAAGATCCTCAGTCTGGCTTTCTTTGGCGAGGGTGCAGAGGGCCAGGACTTCCACGTCTATCCCTTTCACCCCGAGTACTGCGAGAAGCCGATACCCGCCTACGACCCGGAAAGGGCCAAGCAACTGCTGGCCGACGCCGGTTATCCCAATGGCATCGATATCACCATGGCTGTGGGCAGCGGCTGGCCCGACGTCGTCTCCTACGCCGAAGTCCTCAAGGAGGATGCCGCCGCGGCTGGCTTCAACATCACCCTCAACACCATGCCCAACAGCCAGTACTGGGAGCAGTGGACCGAGGTCGACCTGGGCATCACCCCCTGGACCCACCGCCCCTTGGGGACCATGGTCCTAAATCTGGCCTACGTCGCCGATGATCAGGGCACTCCAGTTCCCTGGAACGAGACGCGCTGGGTGGACCCCGAGTTCTCGGAGCTGTTGACCCAAGCCAACGGCACCGTGGACCTCGAAGCCCGCCGCGAGATCTTTTGCCAACTGGAGCAGATCCAAGCGGAGCGCGGCTCCATCGGCATCGCTTACTGGATGAACATCTGGCAGATCCATCGCAATGAGATGCACGGCGCCGAGCCGCACCCCACCCAATACATGCTCTTCAACAACGTCTGGAAGGAAGCCTAACACGACCCAAGAGGAGGCAGAGGCCAGGGCCCGCACCGGAGCCTTGGCCTCGCCTCCTACTCTCACGCGAAGGAGCGTAGCAAATGGCCAAATTCATTGTAAGGCGGCTGCTCCTCATGCTCTTGACCATGTTCCTGGTCTCCATCGCCGTATTTGCCATTACCGAGGCGGCGCCGGGCAACGTGGCCCGCAACGTGCTGGGCATCCAGATCACCCCCGAACAGGAAGCCTCCTTCCTCGCCCAAAATGGCTTGGACAAACCCCTTCTCCAACGCTATTTCTCTTGGCTATTTGGCACCGACTGGCAGGCGTCGTCCAAGGTTGGTTTGCCGATGGAGCGCATCACCACCCCAGACGGATTCAAGGAGTGGTGGGCTGAAGCTGAGGATGGGACGCTCGTCCGCTGGCAATTGGAGGGCGAGGACCTGGTTGCCCGGCAGCGGCAGCCCGATGGCACGGCAGAGCAGTTTGTCGATAACGAGCGCTGGCAGGTCAAGGATCCCGAAGTCGAGATTGAACGATTGGAGACCTATCGTGCCGAATTGCTCGAGAACCCAGAGGTGACCGACGTCGATCGCCAGGCGATCTTGGCCGAGCTGGATAGCATCTTGGACATCCTGCGCCGGGCCGTGGATGAGG
>JASFOV010000066.1:0-12889 GCA_050116355.1 Anaerolineae bacterium | reverse complement strand
ACCCACCACAAAAGAATCCACAAGCAAAGCCAAGAAACGACGGACCAAAGCGGTGCGGACCCAAAGTACGCTGGTCCGGCGCATCCTGCTGGGTGTGGCCATTGCCATCCCAGTGGCGGTTGCCGCCATTGTCCTGGTAACCTATTGGCAGCGAGGCCGGGTCCAAACCGCTGAGCTCGAAGCCCTCTACCAGGAAGCCAACAGCCGGTGGCAGACCGCGGTACAGACGGCCGACCAGGCCACCGTCCGCACCCTGCTGACCGAAGCCAATGCGTACCTGGACGAGCTGCGCGCCCTCCAACCCGATCACCCGCAGGCGATCGAGTTGCAGAGGAAAATTAGTGTGCTGCTGGATGAGTTGAGCCAGGTCCGTCGTATCAGTTGGATAGCTGAACTGAACGAATACCCGTCTGGCGCGGCGCCGGACCGCGTTGTCGTGGAGGGAGTCGACGTCTTTGTCCTAGACCGGAACGCGGGCAAAGTCTACCATCACCAACTGGACGAACTCCAGCAGTCCTTGCTGCCGGACACCCTGGATACCGTTCTGGTGAGCGAAGGAGCCCAGGTCGGCAGTGTACTGGTCAGTGATCTGATTGATATCACCTGGATGCCCACCGACTTTCGCTACCGAAAGGAAAGCCTGGTCATCCTAGAAAGCAATGGCTCGCTGCTGCAGTACGATCCGGCCACCGAGGAATTGCTGGCCCTGCCCGTGACCGGCTCCGAAATGTGGCAGAATCCGCTATTGATCGGCGGTCATACCGGGCGGCTCTATATCCTCGATCCAGCGGCCAACAAGATCTGGCGCTATGATCCCACGGCGGGGGGTTATACCGATGCAGCCGATGAGTGGCTACAGACCGCAGTCGATCTGGCCGGCACCAACGACATGGCCATTGGCGACAGCATCTACCTCCTCTACACCGACGGCAGGATGCGCAAGCTATCTGCGGGCCAGCCGGACGCCTTTGATATCTCGGATTGGGATGTGCCCCCGCAGAGTCCGACCGCCCTGTTCACAAGGCCCCTCGAGGACACTCAATTCGTGTATGTCGCCGATCGGGGGAACAGCCGCATCGTTCAAAGCGGCAAAGAGGGCCAGTTTGAGAGACAGTTTCGGCTGGCGGATGCCCAGCTGAATGGCGAACCCGATCCGCTCGGTAGCATCAACAGCTTATTTGTGGATGAGATCGGCGGCCGGGCCTATTTCCTCAGCGACCGCAAGCTCTACCTCGCCATCCTGCCCGACTAGGTACACTCCAGGACAGATCCGGCATACCCTTGACCACGGCAGCGCACCTCGCCCGGCCCCGTTCTTGGATTCAGGCGCCAGGACTCAGGATCGTGAGCCGATCCAGTCGCACCTGAACCATGGTCGTTGAGAACGAGCCCAGCCATGGCTTGGCCACGTGCCGGATGGAAGCCTGGTACAGAGAGAGATAGGATTCTGTCGTCACCACCAGCATGTTCTGGAGCGAGGCCATGGGTGACTTGACAATCGATCCCTCGATGTGAAAAGAGCCAACCACCGTCTCCAGCGATTCAAACCGGCGCAGTTCAGTCTCCTCCGGAACCGGCAGTGGATCGCTCATAACGTAGAAGAACAGGATCTCCTCGTACCTGACATACACCTCAGATCGCACGATGGGATCCCGTTGCTCCACAGGGCTGAGAAACAGAATGTTGGCGTCGCGCACCAGCACAAAATCCTCGGCCAGCGTGGTCAGATACACCGCCAGGCGAACTTGCTCCTTGGTGACCAGATCGCCCCACAGCAACATATCAGAGGTGCCGATCATCACCTGGCTGACCTTCTCGCCAACTTGGAGTGTATAGCTCTTGTCGCTCATCTCTTTGTCTCCTCCTTCAGGCCTCGGTACGCCATGCACATGTCCTCAGCCTGCAGCGGCCCGACGACCACAACGAACAGTCTAGTTGGCGGAACAGTGCACACTCTCCGTTCCTTCGCCGGACAAACATGACCGTGGCGCTAGCGGCAGGGATCGTAGTCATCTCCCAGTATGACCAGAATATCCGCGGGCTGGTTCGGATCCGGCTGGTAGAGAATGTTCTCTTGCTCGACATCCAGCTGCTCCGATAACAACTCGACCGTCTTGGGCTTATCATTGTAGACGACGATCTGAGTCTGGGCATAGTCCGGCGTTTCCGCCGGAGCTGTGTCCAGGACCTTGATGCCTTGCCACTGCAGCTGGTCGGCCGCAATCAGGCCCAACTGCTGCCGGTAGGTACCGTTCCGCACCTGAACCCGCGCTCCTTCGTTCGTGATTTCATTGCCCGTCTGGGATGGCGGGGCGTAGAGACTGGCCACCAGATCCCGGATCCGGTCCAGGCGGGGCAACAACACTCGCCACCCCAGATGGGTGGTCCAGTCTATGGTATGGTTCGGGCCGATATACCGGCTGCGAATGCGATCCGGCCTCAGCTCCAAAGCCATCGGCGCCAATGCCAGCACATCCCCTACCTGCAGATCCGTCTCAAAGCTATCACTCAAGGCCGACCACAGCCCGGGGATTTTCAGCAGTAGATCCGGACTCGTAGCCTGGTCCCACAACGCTTTGAGGAA
The DNA here is from genome assembly GCA_050116355.1 of Anaerolineae bacterium. Taxonomy (GTDB): domain Bacteria; phylum Chloroflexota; class Anaerolineae; order JAAYZQ01; family JAAYZQ01; genus JASFOV01. Next base: position 10,305 of record JASFOV010000066.1, on the reverse strand, counting down.
CTGATGCTGGCGCCGGGCCCGGTCAAAATCGGACCCCCCCCGCCGGGTACGGACATACTTGAGGGCCGTCTCGCCATCCATCGGGTAGACGCCGGGCTGCAGAATCTGCTCCTCCTGGTCAGTATCCCCGCTGCCCGGGGGCCTGTACCGCAGGTTGACCGGGCAGGCGACGGTCATCTCGACCCCACCCAGTTCATCGACCACCCGTTTGAACCCCTGGAAATCGACCCGCACCCAATGGTCGACCGGGACCCCCAGGTTCATCTCGATGGTATCCTTCAGCAAGCCGGGGCCCTGACCTGGGTACTCGTTGCTGAACCCCTTGCGATGGGCCATATTGATCCGGCCCCACCCATAGGTGGGAATATAGACCCACAGGTCACGTGGAATAGACAATAGAGAGACCTGCTTGGTGTCCTTGTTGATAGCTGCCACGATGAGGACGTCCGTGTTCTGGGCCCAGAGATTGCGTTTCGAATCCAAGCCGATCAGCAGGATATGAACCACATCATCCGACACCGCCACCGTGGGGATGGGTGTCGGTGTATACATGGGCGTGGGCGTCAGCGTAGGCGTTGGGCTGGGCGCGCTGGTCTGGGTCACCGTAATGATGGCGCCGGGCCCTTGCGCGGTACCGGTCACCGTTATCGTCACAACCAGAGCCGGGGTCGGCGTTCCAGTTGGTGACGGGCTGGGCGTCAAGGTAGCTGTCAGTGTGGGTGTCAAGGTTGGGGTCGAGGTGGCTGTAGCGGTATGGGTTGGCGTGCTGGATGGCGTCAACGTCGGCTCAACGGTCGGTGGCTGACTGGCCGTTGCCCGTGGTGCAGCCGGGACCGTCGGCAAGGCAGCCGGCGTTGCCGATGGGCGGGGCGCCGGACTTGTCGGGGATTCAACAACCGCGACAGCTGCCGGCGTCGAACCGGTCCCACAGGCAGCCACCAGATTCAAGCCGAGTATCAATACCAATAGCACAGCCAAGTGCGAAGCAGGTTCCCTGCTTCGCAGGGCCGGTTCGCCCTCATGCTGGCGCATGAGACAATGGGACAGTTTTGAACACAAGTCACGAAAACTCATTCAACCCTCGTTACTTACCCAAACAAAAGGTGCCAAAGATCGTCTCTACCAAATCCTCGCTGGCTGTCTGCCCCGTGATCTCCCCCAAGGCATTGACCGCCCCGGACAGATCAATGGCAATCAGATCGGGCGACACTCCACTGCCATAGTCAGTCAGCGCGGCTGCTACGTGGTCCTGCGCCCGGCTCAGCAGTTCCTTGTGCCGCGGGCTGGTGACCATCGGCGCGCCGGAGGCCTCCACGTGTCCAGCAAAGATCTGCTCTATCACAGCTTCCTCCAGCTCGGCCAGTCCTTCGCCGGTCAAGGCCGAGACAGCGACCGTAGGCGCACCGGGCAACAACGCCTGGCCTACCTCTTTGTCTGCCACCAGGTCAACTTTGTTCAAGACGGCGATGACCGGTTTGTTGCCAATCAACCCAGCAATCGCCCTATCCGCATCGACCAAGGATTGGCTGGCATCCAGCACGAGCAAGGCCAGATCGGCCTGCGCCAGCGCCACCCGGCTGCGTTCGATCCCCAATCGCTCGATGGGATCCTCCGTCGCGGCATTGATGCCCGCCGTATCCACCAACACCACCGGCACCCCCTGGAGATTGAGCGTCTCCTCCAATGTATCGCGCGTCGTCCCGGGAATGTCGGTGACAATCGCCCGGCTGGTTCGCAGCAGGCGATTGAGCAGACTGGATTTTCCGACATTTGGCCGGCCGACAATGGCCACTCGCACCCCCTCACGATAGAGGATGCCCCGGTCGGCCTCAGCCCGTAAATCCGCCAGGACAACGTGGCAATGCTCCAGATCGGGACCGATCTCACGCTCCGGTATCTCGTCCTCCACAAAGTCGATACTGGCCTCGACCCACGCCAGAACCTCCACCAGCGTGTCTCGCACCGAGCGCACCCGGTCCGAAAGGTGGCCTGCCAGCTGGCCCACGGCCGCTTGTAACGAGGCCTCCGTCTTGGCCTGGACCACATCCAGTACCGCCTCGGCTTGGGCCAGATCCAACCGGCCGTTGAGAAAAGCCCGCGCCGTGAACTCCCCCGGCTCGGCAAGGCGGGCCCCCTGTCGCAAGCAGAGTGCCAGAATCCGTCGCAAAGCCACAATGCCCCCGTGACCGTTGATTTCGACCACGTCTTGGCGCGTGTAGGTTTGGGGTGCCGGCATGTGCACTGCGAGGACCTCGTCAGCCGTCTCGTCTGTATCCGGGTCGACCACATGGCCATAGTGGAGCATGCGCGGCGCCAGATCCCGCCCATTGGTCCGCGCCGGAGCAAACAAGCGGCGCAGGATAAGGGCCGCTTCTGGACCGGTCATGCGTACAATGCCAATTCCCCCTTCGCCAATGGGTGTGGAGATGGCGGCGATGGTATCATCCAAACTGTACATCGTTCTCGGTCAGCCAGCCCATTCCTGGCGCAGGATACTCATCCATAACAAGTCCTGATAACGACCATGCCGGTACTCGGCCTGCCGCCAGCGGCCCTCGTGTTGGAAACCGACCTTGTTATAGAGGTGGACACCCCGCTCGTTGTTCTCAAAAACCCGCAGATAGATACGGTTCAGATTCATCTGCTCAAAGCCAAAACGCACCAAAGTGTTCAGTACGTCGTATCCCAAGCCATGGTCCCAGAGATCCACGCGCCCAATAAAGAGCCCCACCTCGGCCGTGCGTTTCCGAAAATCGATGTGCGAGAACCCAGCGCCACCGATATGCTGTCCCTCGTACTCGATGGCAAAGTTGCGCATGCTCGCGTCCTGCAACATCTGCTCGTACCACTGCTCTTCCCTGGTCAGCGACAGGGGAACCATCTGCCCAAATTGCTCTAGCACCTGCGGGTCGTTCAGCCAGGTGACATAGGCCGGCAGATCCTCGCGTTCGATAGCACGCAGTACGATCGTCTCACCATAGATCACAGTCCGGTGCCTCCCCTCTTGCGCCAGTCAGAAACGAACCATCGAAAGGGCAATCCGCGGCTAGTCCCCACCGACAACGGGCCAATCCACCGCCCTCAGCCTACCACTTCCCCTGGGCATAGAAGCTGTGATACGGGAGAAAGGGATCGCCCCAGGTTCACCCCACGGCGCTTGGTTGAGAAGAGGGTGGCCAGATCAGTACATCGTCCCCACAGGCTTCACCGCCTGCGCATACGGTCTCGCCAGGGCCTGGGCTAGATCATCACCCTCTCGAACCAAGTAGGCGGGAATGCCACTGATGGAGAGCTCGGTTGTCAGAGTCTCATTGCTACGGGGATGGCCAAAGCTATGGGGCTCGATGAGGACGGCGACGACTCTGACACCTCGCTGGTTCACATCACGAGCGGCGGCGATCCAGTATGGCTGATCGGTGGGTGTGATGATGATCACGGTTGTATTGCGCCGCAGATGCGTGGCTTCCGCCGCGATGATCTGGGACAATGGGATGCGACCCTCAGCCCGGATTACAGCCAGGGTTTCCAGAATCTTGGTCAGCTGTCGCTCGCCCCGGTCGGCGGGGAGAATCTCACGGTGCTGGCTGTAGGCCAAGAACCCCACAGCTCGGTCGCGCGCGATAAAGTGCCTGGCCAGCGAAGCCACAATCGTCACGCCATACTCGACTGTAGAGGGCATGAGGGTCAGTTCAGGACCAGCTGGCTCCCACGGCAACCGGGCTTCGCTCTGAGCCATCAGGCGCGCCCAACTCAGTTCCGCATGACCCGACCGTTCCAGGTCCAAAAACAACCAGATATCGGCTGTCGGATCCAACTCGAATTCTTTGGAGATCAGTCGACCGGCCCGGGCAGTGGAGGGCCAGTGGATGCGATTGAAGCTATCGCCCGGCGCATAGTCGCGCACACCCGAGACATTGGTCGTCACATAGTGTGTGCGCCGCCGCATAGTTTCGCCCCCTGGCAGGTAGCCGACCAGGGGAGCAAAAGCAGGGACATCCACAATGGCGGGGTAGACGATGAACGAACGCTCTCCCGGCTCATCCAAATCCCGGGAGGTGCGAAACAGGCCAAAGGGATCGCCACTGCTTACGGTCAGCGGCCCCAAGGAGAAGCGCCCACGTTGCAAGCACCGGGTCTTGACCGTCCAGGTGTGTGTGCGCCGCGCAGAAAAGGGGCTGATCACGCGGCTAACACGGTGATCGGGCAGACTGGAGTGATCCAGCACCTCCAACCACAGCTTGGGGAAGATGCCGCGGTTGGTGACCACCAACCGCTCCTCAGCCATCTTGCCGACCTGGGAACGACCGGTCCGGGTAAAGCGCTCCACCTTGATCCAACGGACGCCCGACCACGCCCACAAGAAGGAGAAGACCAGCAGAAACGTTAGCAGATACCACAAGTTGTAGAGCAGCTCGCGACCGGTTCCGACTGCCCCGACGGCTATCAGGATCCAAAGCAGAATGACAATACCGCTTCTATTCAATGCCCCAACACCTTGTACAATTGCCTCCGACCTGCTTGGATAACAACCCTGCTATTGGCAAGGGAATTGCCGCGATGCTATCGACGTCTACTGGTTGGGGAAGACTGTCACTTTCCGCTTCTCACCCTCGCCGAAGCTTTGCGTGGTCACATCCGGGTTCTTGCGCAGTGCGATATGTACCAGCCGCCGCTCGTAGGCCGGCATTGGTTCCAGGGATTGAGAACGGCCCGTCTTGACAACCTCCTCAGCCACACGCGAGGCCAGGCTCTCCAAAGCCGCCCGGCGGCGTACCCGATAATTCTCGACATCCACCACCAGATCGGTCCAGTGTTTCAGACGATGGCCCACCATCAGCCGCACCAGATACTGGAGCGCCCGGAGAGTTTCGCCTCGCCGGCCAATCAGGATCCCCAGATCTTCGCCGGTGATGTTCAATACCGTTGGCGGGAGCTGATCCTCATCTGCCAACTCGTAGCCCAACTTGGACTCAACTGTGGCCTGGATACCCATCAGCCGCAGCATATCGGTCAGGACCTCACGCCCAATCTGCGCCCCAGTCGTTTCGTCAAGGTCCGTCTCTGCGTCCTCTTCGGATGGGGCCTCCGCGACAGGTTCCTCCTCTGTCTTGGGAGCTGGTGGCGGCGCCTGCGGCACGGGTGGCGGAGGTTCGGGTTTCGGCTTCGGCTTAATAGACACCCGCACCTGAGCATCCTCAGCGCCGATTCCCAGAACGCCCCGGCTGCCTTCTTTGATGATCTGGACGTCCACCTCGTCGCGGCGGGCGCCCAACATGGTTAACCCATTGGCAATGGCGTCGTCGACGGTTCTACCGCTTGCGACGACGCTTCTTTCGCTTTTTCTTGCTTCCACTTTGTGTTCCCTTCTTGCTGGTAGCGGACGATTGCTGGCCACTCGATTGACTGGCTGCCGTTCTGCTTCCGCCCGGCAGCAGACTCGAAAGACTCATATCCTTCCAAAACATCAACCCTTCCCAGCCGGAGATGAAGCCCTGGGTAATGATGCCAATGACATTCGATACGATAAAGTAGAACGACAGGCCCGTGGAAAAGCTCAGGCTAAAGAACCCAAACATCAAAGGCATCATCAGCGTCATGCTCTGGCCCATCGAGGCGGCTTGCCCATCACCCCCAGCACCTCCCGGCGTGGTCATCTTGGTCTGGAGCCACGAAGTGAAGGCAACCAAAACCGGCAGCGCATAGGTCAGGCCGCCGAGCTGTTGCGGCGTCAGTGCCAAATCCATACCCAGAAAATAGCGATTCAGCGGCACGGCCGACCAAACACCCAGTAAATCTTGCATCCAAGGATAGATATTCTGGGACAGGTTCAGGAGTTGCAGCGGCTGGTAGCCAAGCGCCTGGATAATCGACTGGTAGAGCCCGATCCAGATGGGGAACTGGACCAACATCGGCAGGCAGCCCCCCATCGGATTAACGCCTGCCTCCCGGTAGAGCTTCATCTGCTCTTGGGCCAGTTTTTCTCGATCCTTGCTATACTTCTTTTGCAGCGCCTGCAGCTGGGGTTGCAGTTCCTGCATCTTTTTCGCAGAGCGCTGCTGGGGCAACATCAAGGGGGTCATCAGTCCGCGGATGACGACCGTAAACACCATGATCGCCAACCAAAATTGCCCGCCCAGCACACTATACAGCCCAAGCAATGCGTTCAGCATGGGCTGCAAGATGGCTACGGTCCAAATATCCGTAATGCCTGCCAACGAAACCTCCTAGGAACGATCCATCGATCGTTCGAATGCCAGATGCTGGCTACTCGCCCTCTGGCGGCTCAAAGGTCCAAATCTGAGCACCGGTCTCGGCATCCAGAGTCTGCACCTTCCCGTTCAACAGGACCACAAAAACCACACCATCCTGCACCACCGGTGTGGTCAACACGCCGGCCTCAGGTGCACCGCCCGGCCACTCCCATCGAGGCATGGCGGTCTCGCTATCCACAGCCACCACCCGCCCCTCTTCGGATGCCACCAAGATCGACTCGCCCGCTAGCACCGGAGCGGCCCGCAATGGGCTCCCTGCGTCATCAGAAGGGAACGGCGCGATCGCTGAACCATCATCCGCGTTGAGGGCATAAAGCTTGCCATCCAACGAAGTGACGTAGAGTTGCTCGTCTTCGATCAGAACCTCCGACCAGATCCAATTCTCGGCCTGAAATTCAAACCCTTCGTCAGGCTCCCCCGACTCGAGATCCAAAGCGTACACCTTTCCATCGAGATTTCCGATGTACAGAGTACCCGTCGTCGCGGCCAGGCTCGGGGGTTCAGCCATAGCGCCGTCCAGTTTCTGCTTCCAGATCTCTTGACCAGTGTTCGCGTCCAGGCAATACAGGTAGTGATCCATAGACGGCACATAGACCCGGCCGTCATGAACGAAAACAGGTGACCAGATCGCATCCTCCGCCTGGAACGACCACGTGCTGGTCCCGCTCTCGGCGTCGACGGCGTAGAGGATTCCGGCCGAGTCCCCAAAGTAGACCATCCCATCGGCATAGACAGGCGCGCCGATGATGAGATCCTGCGCCGGGGCACTCCACAACTCTTGGCCCGTCTCCGGGTCGAAGGCAAAGAGCGCCATAATGCCGGTCTGCGATTCACCAAACCCGACATAGGCTGCCTCGGGCCCCGGAGCAACCGGACTCCAATAGATGACACCTTGATGCTCGCCGGAAGGGATAAAGGTCCCCTGCGGTTGCCCGTTCTCGACATCCAGCATGTATACCTGCTGCGGCAGCCCACTGATCACATAGACCGTGTCTCCCTCAACCGTCAGCCCGGGCCAATTCTGCGCCACCGGCGCAGCGCCACAACCTGAGAGCACGGCCCCCACCAAGAGCAACACCACGGCTGCTCCTACAATACGACTCCGTTGCGCCAAAGCAAGGCCTCCTTGAATGACTACCACCTGGGATCAGGGTACAGGGTCATACCCGCCTGGGTTGAAGGGATGGCAACGACCGATGCGCTTGATAGCCATCCACCCCCCTTTGAGGGCCCCATACTTTTCGATGGCTTCATAGCCATAGTGCGAACATGAGGGCGTAAACCGGCATGAGGGCGGCAACGCCTTGGAGAAAGTCATTTGATAAAGGCGAATCACGCCCAGTAAGAGATATTTCACGTTCCCTCGCCCAATAAGCCCGCCCGACGCAACATCAGGCCGATAACCTCATCGACCTGATGGTAGGATGCATCTCTAATGGGGTGCCGGGCAATCAGTACAACATCCCATCCCATAACGATCTGTCCACATCGGATCCGGTTCCGCACTGACTCGCGCATTCGACGCTTTATCCGGTTGCGCACAACCGCTTTGCCAATCCGCCGCCCCACCACAAATCCAAAACGGCTATGCTCCAGATCATTCGGAAGAACCGATACTACCAGCAGAGGATGGAATAGGGTTCGTCCATTACGTCGGAGACGTTCAAAGTCCGTATTGGCCCGCAGGCGGTACTTCTTGCGCATCACGTCACTGGCTCATAGCTGACCTGCTACCAGCCAGGCGCCAATTGTGGCTATACAGTCAGGCTGTGGCGACCTTTCTGTCGCCGTGCCTTGAGGACCCGGCGTCCTCCCTTGGTCTTCATGCGAGCCCGGAAGCCATGCCGGCGCTTGCGGCGTCGCTTCTTGGGCTGCCACGTTCGTTTCGGCATTTTATTACCCCTCCTGTTTGATTCACAGCAGGCAATTATACCTGCTTTTCTCAGTCCCTGCAAATTTGTGGGGCTCTCAGAAGTGAGCACCCCAACCCCATCCCCTCGCACGAAGGCCTTTCCATCACGGTGCATTGCCGTCCAAAGGCTGCCGGATTTGACAACCATCCCAACTCATGGTATACCTGCCCGAGTTGGGGACGCTGGACTGCCCATCTTCTATCCTTCGTCCCCGGCCATACAGATCAGACGACATACCAAAGGAGTATACAAGTGGCCAAAGCAGAGATCGACTCAGGAATCTGTGGATTCACTACCACGGTTGAAACGCACATGGAAGGTGGTAAGTGTCTCATCTCGATCGACAGCAGCTGTGACGCGATTCAGCGGTTGAGCGAAGAGCTACCACAGGTGGAGCCTTTCCAAGAAATCTCCTTTAGAGGCGAAGGTCCAAAAACCCTAGAGTTGGGAGCCAAGCATTGCTACCACCCAGCCTGTCCCGTGCCCGTCGGCATCATCAAGGCCATCGAGGTCGAAGCTGGGCTGGCCTTGCCGGCCGACGCCAAGATCAAACTGTCAAAAACCTAGAGCATTTTGCTCATGGCTGAACCCTCCAGCGAATTGTCCGATCTGATCACGGACACCATCCGCCGCTTGGTCTCTGAGGCAGACACGACCACCGAGTACCGCCAACCACTCGTCGGCTTTGCCTCGGCCGCCGATCCGCGCTTCCGCGAGTTACAGCAGGTCGTTCACCCCAACCATGCCCTGCCAGATGATCTGCTGCCCGGCGCCCAGTCGATCGTATCGTTTTTCCTACCCTTTGCCCCCTGGGTAGTCGAGGCTAACGTCCGGCATCCTGAAGAGGTCGCCGAGGAATGGGCTGTGGCTTATGTTGAAACCAACCGGCTGATCGACCACATCACCGATGGCCTGACCCGGACCCTGGCCGAGTGGGGCGTCCGCGCTGTGGCCGAACCGGCCACGCATAATTTCGACCCCGAAACCCTGATCAGCCGTTGGGCGCACAAGAGCGTGGCCGTCATCGCTGGAGTGGGTAGCTTTGGCCTACACCAGATGGTCATCACCGATGCCGGTTGTGCGGGCCGCTTTGGAAGCCTGGTCCTGGATGCCGCTCTGCCCGTTCCCCCAGTCGAAGCTAGGGAACGGTGCCTGTACTTTGTGGATGGTAGCTGTTTGGAGTGTGTCATACACTGTCCGGTGGAAGCCCTGGATCCCAACCAGCCGCTGGACAAACAGACTTGCTGGCACAGATGCCAGTACATGGCCAAGGTATTCGAGCCTCTTGGCCGGGCCGAGGTCTGCGGCAAATGCGCCATCGGACCCTGCTCCCTGGAGTCCTCCGTCCTCTAAGCCTTCAAGGCTGGCCAATCGTCCTCCGCCGCGCCTAGGTCTTCCACCAAGCCGCCATTGGCACACCGGATCGCGGTGTGTGCCGACGAGGTCCGCCTTTCCGCCGGATCACATCAACGGCTGCCAGCTATAGACAAGCGATTTCACTGCACAAGCCATGACTATCACCGTTCCTATTCGGATCCAAGCTTTTCTATTCCCAGCCAATTCCCAACATTGCATATCCTACGATTTGTGGTATAATAGGACGTAGAACTAGCTGTTTTCTTGCCCAGATAATCTGACGGAGGTGATGCCATATGGCCAGGCGGCGATCAAGTCTTAGAGGTCGGGGCTCAGAAACCCTATTCGGTACACCATCGCGAGTCAAGATAGAACCCCAAGACGTCGAACCCCCTCCGGCGCCCGCGTCTCCTGCTGTAGAGACTGCCCAACCGAGCTCCAAAGCGGGTTTATCTGGGGCCGGATCGCAAACCCGTCGAGCAGAACGTGGATCCGCCTTCGATGAAACATCGTTTATCACGCCCGAAATGGAAATGGCCCTATTTGAGGAAGCTGTCGCGGCGAATGAGTCCCTACAACCGGAGGCCGTACAGCTAAGGTCTACCAAGGAGGAAGCGATGGAAAAACGGGAAAGCAGCCCCAAAGCCGCCGCAACAAGCAGCACGACGTCCTCCAGCTCAGTGCTGGACAGCCCAAACCTGACCGACGCGCAGCTGGCCGCCGCGCTAAAAGACATCCAGTCCTCAGGCGAAAAAGTGGACTTG
>JASFOV010000065.1:0-12937 GCA_050116355.1 Anaerolineae bacterium | reverse complement strand
TATCTCGCTTCGCTCGCCGAAGGGCAGTGGCGGTATCTGACCGAGCGGGAGATCGGACAGCTGGAAGCGATCAAACGCAGCGTGGCCCAGGGGAAGCGGCGCAAGTCCCGGCGGCGCTGAAGGCGACGACATTTTACGCAAGGAGACGGTCATTGACGAAACCTTCGACGATCGCGATTGACGGCCCGGCGGCTTCGGGCAAGAGCACCATCGGCGGGCTGCTGGCCGAGCGATTGGGCTATGTGTACCTGGATACAGGGGTGATGTACCGGGCGGTGACGTGGGCGGCGCTGCAGCGGGGTGTTGCCATCGATGACGAGCCCGCTGTGACGGCGCTGGCCGAAGCGTTGCAGATCGACGTGATCCGGCCGTCGGTCGACGATGGACGCCAGTATACGGTGTTGGCCGATGGCATCGACATCACCTGGGAGATCCGTAGCCCCGCCGTGGACCACGGTGTGTCGCCGGTGTCGGCCTACCCGGGCGTGCGCGCGGCTCTGACCGAGCAGCAGCGGCGCCTGGGCTTGAAGGGGCAGATTGTGATGGTGGGCCGGGACATTGGGACGGTGGTGCTGCCCGCCGCCGATCTGAAGATCTATTTGGATGCGACGGCCAAGGAGCGCGCCAACCGGCGGTACCGCGAGATTCTGGCCCGGGGAGACTCGGCGGAATTTGAGGCGGTGCTGGCCGGGCTGCGACGGCGGGACGAGATCGACAGCGGGCGCGTTGTGGCACCCCTGCAGGCAGCTGCGGATGCGGTGGTGCTCGACACCACCCACCTGAGCATCGAGCAGGTGCTGGAGCAGGTTCTGGCGCTGGTGCAGAAGTGGCCGGGCAAGACGTAGGAACCCCTGCGGCTTGAGGTGCCGCCATCGGGCGGACCCAGACCGAACAAGAACGCCTGGGGCGAGGCCCAGGCGTTTTGGATAGGAACCATGGCGAAACAAGGTCCGGGGGGTATCATCACGGCGGTGGATCCAGGCAGCCTGGCGGCAGAGATCGATCTCCACCCCGGCGACCGCTTACTGGCGGTGAATGGGCATACACTGCGTGATATCATCGATGTGCAGTTCTATGCCGCGGAGGAGACCGTCGAACTATTGGTCGAGCGGGAGGGCGAACCGTGGCTGGTCGAGGTCGAGCGCAGCTATGATGACGAGTGGGGTTGGTCGTTCGCCAACCCGACTTTTGACGTCGATATCCGCCGTTGCGCCAACAACTGCGAGTTCTGCTTCGTCAAGCAGAACGCCCCGGGAATGCGGCGTTCGCTGTATGTCAAGGACGACGACTACCGTTATTCCTTCCTGTTTGGCAATTTCGTGACGTTGACCAACTTGACCGAGGCGGATTGGGACCGGCTGGAGGAACAGCGCCTGAGCCCGCTGTACGTCTCGGTGCACGCCAGCGATGCGGCCTTGCGACGCCGGTTTTTGTCGCGCAAGAACGCGCCCGATGTGATGGACCAATTGCAGCGCCTGGCGGAGCTAGGGATCGAGGTCCATACCCAGGTGGTCGTAGTGCCCGGTCTGAACGACGGCCCACACTTGGAGCGGACGGTGCATGATCTCAGGGCGCTCTACGACAGGCCAGTGGCATCCCTGGGCGTGGTGCCCATCGGTTTGACGCGATTCCACAGCGGCCCGTGCCGCACCCACACCCCGGTCGAGGCACGAGCGGTCCTGGACCAGATCGACCCCTGGCGTCGCGAGTCCCGCGAGGTCTTGGGCAGCTCGTTCGTATACCCCTCAGACGAATGGTACCTGGTCGCCGGGCGACCAGTGCCGTCGACCGGCGAATATGACGACTTCCCGCAGATCGAGAACGGGGTGGGGATGGTGCGCCAACTCTTGGACGAATGGCAGGGGCTCAAGGGCCAGCCGGCGCCACGCACCCTGCGTCCGGCGACACTCGCCTGCGGTACGCTGATTGCTCCGGTACTGGGTCCGATCGTAGAGGAATTGAATGTCTGGGCGGGGGGGGATGGGAGCCGGGCGGCCGTAAGTCTGGCGCCGGTGGTGAACCGGTTCTTTGGCCCGGTCACCACGGTGTCAGGCTTGATGACGGGTCAAGACATGGTCGCGACCTTGGGGGGCATGGAGTTGGGCGAGGTAGTGCTCCTGCCCAGGGCCATGTTCACCGGCAGCTACGGCGGTGGCTCGGCCCCTCCAGACACGACGTTGGATGATATGAGCCGCGAGGAAATTGCGGCGGCCCTGGGCGTGCCGGTGGTCGCGGTTGGTACATTAGGTGAGGCGTTAGCGGTGCTGGGCGCCGGCTAGCGGTAATCGTCGCGCACCGGGTGCCAGGCGTCCAGCGCCCGGCACGGTTCATCACCGACGACGGCGCTGTGCGGGGTATTGGGTGGTATCAGAGCGCCGTCGCCCGCCTGGAGCAGCTGGGTCTCGCCGTCCAGGTTGAACTCCATGGCGCCTGATACCACGTAGGTGATCTGTTGGTGGGGATGGTGGTGCTCAGGCAATACGGCGTGGGCCTTCAAGTCGACGATGGTCAGCATGACGTCGTCCAGCCAGACGGCGCGGCGAAAGATGCCGGGCAGCATCTCGGTGGCGGGCAAGTCATTGGTCCGGAAGAAGCTCATGGATTCCTCCCACAACGGCGCCAGGGTCAAGCTCTGGCGCCGCATGTCTGCTGTGGATTTCTATTGCTTGACCTTGAGCCAGCGTACGCTGTTGGAGCGGCAATTGGGACACACCCGCTCCAGGTTGGCGCTGAAGTAGCCTGTCCATTGGTGGCCACAACGCAGGCAGGCGTAGGCCGCATCCTGGTTCTCGTCGCCGGGCCGGGGGTTGCGCGGATTGGGCACCCGGGTCTGGGCCAGGACCTCACCGGTGCGCTCTACCTCCTCAGCGGTGACCGATTGCCGCTTCTCCTCGACGGCTTTCATGATCGTCTGCCACCGCGCTCCTTCCGCGGCCGAACACCACTCCAGCTGGAGCCGGTCGGGCCGCAGCCCCGCCTTGTCCAGACCATCCCACAGCCCATCCAGACGTCGTGTGGTGCTGCGGTTGGCGTCAATGTAGTGACAGTCTACATAATGGCAGCCTGAAACCAGCACGACCGGCGCCCCCTTGCGAAAGGCGTACCAGACAAACTCGGTGCTCACCCGGCCGGAACACATGGTGCGAATGATGCGGGCGTTGGGCGGGTAGCTCATGCGGGCCACGCCGGCCGTGTCGGCGCCGGCGTAGGAGCACCAATTGCAGGCAAAGGTGACGATCTTTTCCAGGGGCTGGTCCTCCAGGATGGCATCGATCTGGGCATAGATGGCCTGATCGGAGAAGTGGCGCATTTCGATGGCTTCGAACTTGCACTCGGCGGCGCAGGTCCCGCAACCGGCGCAGGCGGCGCTGGTGATGCGGGCGACCTCTTTCTTTTGCCACTGGATGGCGCCAAAGGGGCAGACGCTGGCGCACTGGCCACAGCGCTTGCATAGATCCTCATCGATGACGGCCGTGATCGCCTCTACGGCGAAGCGGCTCTTGTTGAGCAGGATGGAGGCCCGGGAGGCGGCTGCGCTGGCCTGGGTGACGCTCTCGCGCACATCCTTGGGGCTCTCGGCTGCTCCGGCGATATAGATGCCCTTGGTGGGTGTGTCCACCGGGCGCAACTTGGCGTGGGCCTCTTTTAGGAAGCCACTGGGCGACTTGGAGAGGCTCACCATCTGCCGGATCGCTTCGGTATTGGTCGCCGGCATCGCGCCTACAGACAGAACCAGCATATCCACTTCGTGCTCTTCCAAGCGGTTGGCCGTCGTGTTTTCTACGGTCAAGCGTAGGTTGCCGCTGGTCGGGTCCTCGCGCACGTCGCCAGGCAGACCCCGTACGTAGCGCACGCCGTTGCTGCGGGTGCGCATCAATAGCTCCTCGAAGCCCTTGCCAAAGGCCCGCAGGTCGGTGTAGAATACGGTGATATCGGTGTCGGGGTAGTTGTCCTTCAGGTACTGGGCGTCTTTGATGGTGTTCATGCAGCAGATGTTGGAGCAGTAGGGGTTGCCCCGCTCCGGATCTTGGGTGCGCGAGCCGACGCACTGGACAAAGCCGATATGTTGGGGCCGGACCAGATCGCTGGGGCGACCCAAATGGCCCTCCAGCGGCCCACCGGTGGAGATGAGCCGCTCGAACTCCATGCTGGTGACGACGTTGGAGAAGCGAGTATAGCCGTACTCATCGAGGGCTGTTGGATCGTAGACGTCCATGCCGGTGGCAACGATGATCGTGCCCACGTCGAAGCGCAGTGTCTCGTCCTCCATATCGAAGCTGATGCATTGTTTCTCGCAGGCTTCGATGCACTTGCCGCAGGCGATGGGGTTCTGGCCCAGGCATTCTTCGCCTATGACGACATAGGCCGAAGGCACGGCTTGGGGGAAGGGGATGTGGATCGCTTTGCGGCTGCCCAGCCCGGATTGGTACTCGTCGGGTACAACCACGGGACAGACGACCGAACAATCTCCGCAAGCGGTACACTCGTTTTCATCCACGTACCGCGCTTTGCGGCGCACGGTGACGCGAAAGTTGCCTACGTACCCGGATACATCCTCGACCTCGCTATAGGTCAGGAGTTCAATGTTGGGATGTCGACCGACATCCATCATCTTGGGGCCCAGGATTCATATGCTACACTCAATGTCGGGGTAGACTTTGTCCAGCCGGGCCATGATGCCGCCAATGGACGCCTGCTTCTCGACCAAGTAGACCTGGTGACCGGCGTCGGCCAGATCCAGCGCGGACTGGATGCCGGCGACGCCGCCGCCGATCACCAGGGCTGCATCTGTGACCGGAATCTGCTCTTCATCCTGGGGATACAGCCAGCGCGCCCGGGCCACGGCTACATTGACAATGTCCTTGGCCTTGCGGGTCGCGGCTTCACGATCGCCGGGTGTCACCCACGAGCAGTGCTCGCGGATATTGGCCATTTCCAGCAAATAGGGATTGAGCCCGGCGCCTTCAATGCATTGGCGGAAGATCGGCTCGTAGGAGGCCGGCGAGCAGGAAGCCACGACCACGCGATTCAGGTTATGTTCGTAGATCGCCCGCTGGATCTCTTGCTGGCCCGGATCGGCACAGGTGTACTTGTTGCGTATGGCTGCCACCACGTTGGGCAACGCTTCGGCGTAGGTGCGTACCTCTTCGGTGTCGACAACCCCGGCGATGTTCGAACCACAGTCGCACACGAACACGCCAATGCGCAGATTCTCTGTAGGCAATGTCATCCTCCAATTCTAGGGTGGACGGCTACCCGTTGTTCTGTTCTCGCTGCCACAGCCGGTAGCGATGGTCGCGGCTATAGGCCTGCCCCTGGTTCGTCTGGCGCTCGTGGGCAGCTTCTTCTACCGCTTCGCGGACACCCTGTCTAAACTCTTCCGAATCAAACTGTTCCTTGCGGAAAAAGTCAAAGGCGTGAAACTCGCGGAAGGCGCGCCGCTGGGTTTCCATGGTTCCATGTCCGGTGATCATGATGACTCTGGTGAAGCTTCCGCGGCGGGCAATCTCACTCAGCAGTCGCATGCCATCTTCGTTGGCTTCGTCGGTCTCCACCAGGCGGATATCCAGGATGGCCAGGTCCAAGTCCTTGGTCTGGCGGATCTGCTCCTGCGCTTCCTGCAAGGTTGAGACGGCTGTGACTTGGTGCCCTTCGCGCTGAAGGATGCCCTGGAGCAGATCCCGCCAGTCCGCAAAGTCCTCGACAATCAGTATTTTCCCCCGCATCCGTTTCCTCCTGCTCCCGAAAGCCTATTCCTCAAACAGATCCCCGGTCGGGTACACGGGTAGCTTCACGGTGAAGCTTGCACCGGAGCCAGGGCTGCTTTCTGCAGTAATGGTGCCGCCCTGGCGCTCGATAAAGGTCCGGACCCACCATAGTCCGAAGCCCAGTCCATCGGCGCTCTCTTTGAACATGGCCCACAGATGCCCCATCTGATCCGCGTTGAACCCTATGCCCGTGTCGCTAATCGCGATGACGACCCACGGGCCTTCCTCCGACTCCATGCGGGTGCGCACGCGGAGCTGTTGGCGCGGTTGGTCCCCCATCGCTCGACAAGCGTTGGTGAACAACTCCAAAAAGATGTCGACCAGCAGCGAGTTGCTTTCGACACGCGGCAGATCCTGGGCATACTCGCGGATGATCTCCACCGTAGGTGGTGGGTTTGCTGCCTTCAGGGCCTCATTCAGGAGACGGTTCACATCGAATCGCGCCCGTGGTCCGGGCTCTTGGAAGGGCCGGAACAGGGAGTCAGCCAGCTTGAGGACAAAGCGTCCGTTGCGTTCAATGCGGCTGAGGTTTGATTCGATCCACGCCCGATCGGCTGCGGATAGGTCCACTTGTTGCAGTGTCCGGCGGATCTCGCCGGCGCTGGCAGGCACGATGCCGATCAGATTGTTGATGCGGTGGGCCAGCGCGGTCGCAGCTTGGCCCATGACCGTCCACTTTTCGGCGGCCAGGCGGCGCTCTTGCTCGGTCTGTAACGCCTGATGCATGCCTTGCAGCTTTTGCTGCTGCGTGGCGTTCTGGATGGCAATGACCGCGTCCTGGGCCAACGCTTCCAGCAGTTCGACGTCGTGCTGGTCAAAGGCTGCCGGTCGGGTGCTCTCCAGAAGCAGGACGCCCAATAACTGGGTCTGCTCTTCTTCCTGGTCCAGGCGAGTCAGCAAGGGGACCGCGACGCCGGATTGCATCTCTTCGAAGAGGATCACATTCTGCGGGTCTGTGTGGGCGTCGAGACACAGGTATGGGCGCCGGTGCTCGGCTACCCAGCCGGTGATCCCGTGCCCGATTTCAAAGGTGTAGGCCCGCACCTCCGCTGTCCAGCCCTCGCCAAGATAGGCGCGCAATACGAGTTCCCCGCTCTCTGGGTTCAGCAATCGTAGCGACCCATGCTCCGCGCCAACGAGGCCCACCGCCTTTTCGAGGATGAGGTTGATCACCCGGTCGAGCTGAACGCTGGAGGTGAGCGCTATGTCGATCACGTGCAGCGCGTGGAATTGGGCCGTCATCCGTGACAGGCGTTCGGCTTGAAGCAGCACTGCGGCCGCTAGATCGGCCAGTGGCTGGAGAAGAGCGATATCCTGATCAGAGAATACGCGGTCTGGCGCTGGGTCGGACACAACGAGAACCCCGCGCACATGGTCGCGCCAAATGGAGGGCACGGCCACCAACTTGGGCAGCGGCCTGTCTCCGTCGACTACCGCCTGCCGGGTCTGAACCACGCGCTCCAGCAACCCTTCGTCCCAGGGTGGTTCGAGCAAGTTGTGCGTGGCCGCCAGCGAAAAGCTGCCTTCTTTCTTATCACACAGATAGAAGGCGCTGGCCCCGGCCCGCAACAACAGTGTCGCTTGCTGGACCGTGCTCTCTAGAAAATCGGTTTCAATCGATTCGGCCACGCCCGCATTCTGGCTTTGGCCTCTCAACGGCAGCATCGCTGGTGGTTCCTCTTGACTCGCTCTATCCGGCGTCCGGCAAAGCATCCGCTACCAAGGTTGTCAGGTCACGAATCTCTATCGGAATCTGGTCGTCTTCCAGCGGATCGTCCTGGGCACACTTGAAGTGGATCTGGCATTTTACACAGGTTGTGACCAACAGGCCGGCGCCGGTTGACTCGGCTTCTTTCAAGCGTTGCACTTGGATCTGCTTGCTCACTTGCCCGCACGAAGTCCAGCAGCTGGTGCCACAGCACAGGCTGGCTGCCCGGGAGTGTTCCATTTCGGTCAACCGCAAGTCGAGACTGTCCATGACCGCTCGCGGTGCATCGTAGACGCCCAGATGGCGGCCCAGGCGGCATGGGTCCTGGTAGGTGACGTCTGCGTCCATGCCGGCCAGGCGCAGTTGGCCACTGTCGATGCTGGAGGCAAGTAGCTCGCTCAGATGTATCACTTCGAGGCCATGGCTGCCCACGATGTTGGGATAGTCCACCTTGAGGGTCCGGGCGCATTCAGGACAGGTGGTGACCACGCGCTTGGCGCCGCTGGCCTCCAAGCGTTCGAGGTTCAGCGCCGCCAATGCGCGAAATGTGTCCAAGTCGCCTTCCCACAGCTGGTCATGACCGCAGCAGCGTTCGTCGGCCAGTACCTGGGGTTCGATCCCCAGATGATTGAGAATCCGCACCGCCGCTTGGGCAATCTCGGTCCCCTCGGCGCCAAGCTTCTTGAACATGACATCGTAGTAGGGCAAGCATCCGGTAAAGTACAGGGTGTCCGAATCGTTGGAGATCTTGAGACCATCATCCAGCCAGTCGAGACGGTTCTGGCGGAGCTCGGGATCGGTCATCAGCCGGCCCCAGGTCTGGATCACATCGCCGTGTGTACATTCGCCCGCCCGGCCCACTCCACGAGCCAAGGCGCGAGCGTCGCGCAGGAACTCGGAGAAATGGACATCGGCCGGACACAGCTCGCTGCAGCGCTTGCAGGTCAAGCACGACCAGAACAGCAGATCATCCAATAGGTCCTGGTTGAGGCCTTCTGCCGGCTGGCCCGGGTCGGTGGTAGGGGCCACCGCTTTCTCGACCAATAGGCGCGGGCTGGTGTAGGCTCGTGTTTCGAAGCGCGTAATAGGACAAACGGCACTGCACTTGCCACAGTCGAGGCAGTACCAGGCTCGATTCCGGTTGACTATGTCGCGCAAGGTATCGCTCATGGTGCTCCAACCCTGCTCAGGCCCGTCACAAAGGCCCGTACTTGATCGGCCAAGGCTTGGCCCTCCCCCGCTGCTACCCACTCCAGTTTGAGTCGTTCTTCGCCGTATCCGAGCAACCGGACCATGTCCCGCGCTTCGTTCACCATCTCTTCGGCTCGCCGGTTGCCAAACTCGTAATGGCACTCACCGGGCGGGCAACCCAGGAGCAGCACGCCGTCCGCACCCTTTTCAAACGCCTTCAGAATGATTCCTGGATGGAGGCGCCCGAGGCACATGACCTTGATGGGATGGAGAGCCGATGGGTAGCTCATGCCGTGGACACCGGCGGCCTCCAGGCCACTGTAGGCGTTCCAGTTACAGGTAAAAACCACGATCTTGGGTTCTTTCATTCTCACCAACCCCTCAGCCCAATACCGAGTCGAGCATGGCTTCCAGTTGTGCATCTGTCGAGTAGCCGGCGGTGATGGCTCCCGATGGACAGTGGGCGGCGCATGTCCCACATCCGGCGCAGATTGCCGGATCGATCCACGATGCGCGCTGCGGTTCATCCCCCAGCAAGCGCGGCGCACCAAATTCGCAGAGTTCTACGCAGGTGTTGCAGGCCCGGCAGCGAGCCGCATCGACGACGGCGACCACCATCCCAGCGGCTTCTTGTCCCCGTCCCAGCCAGGCCGCAATCCGGGCGGCGGCGGCCTGGCCGACCAGCCCCGGATCGAGGGCCGGATCGCAGTAGAATACGCCGGGGCGCTGAGTCTCCAGCCCACCCCACACCGGCTGGGGGCGCGGCTGGTGGCCGTCGGCACCGAACGATCCGAACAGGGAGCCCAGCTCGTCCGGGGCTGGGGCCAAGACAATGGCGGCTGGCTGCCAGCTTCCGCCATTGTGTGATACCGTATAGTGCCCATGGCTGCGCTCGATGCGAGCCGGTGCGCCTGGCAGATGATGGGCAGCAATTCCTTGGCGTTGCAGGGCCTGCCGGCAGGATTCCGCGGCTTTGCCCCGCCCGACCACCAGCGCCTGGCGTTCCGCCGGCTGGGCTGGTTGGACCTCGGGTCTGGTGATGCGTGCCTTGGAAACGGCGGCGGCCACAAGCGCTGTGGCCTTGGCTGTGGCCGCGCGGGGATCCCCTCTGTGTACCCAGGCACACTGTTCCCGGATGTTGACGAATTCGAAGTGGACGCCATCTGACCGGCCGCCGGTAGCCGACCCAGGGAATAGGCCCAGATTCTCTTTGCAGCGGACCCGCTGGTAGGTACAACTGTAACACACCTGGTCGATGGAGCAGCATGAACAGGCGGCAAGGACGACCCGATTGAGATTGTGTTTCTTGGCCGCGGCCTCGATCTCGGTGGCGCCCTCGGGCGAGCAGGAGAAGGGGAGTACCTGGGCATGGACCACATCGGGCCATGCCGTTGCTCGTTGGCGCAGGGCAGCAGTGTCCACAACCTGGGCGATGTATTCTCCACATTGGCAAACAAAAACGCCGATGCGGGCCGGGTCTTTGCCGGAGGGAGCTGTCTTGCGGCCCGATGGAACTTGGCGTGCCGTGAATAGATCGAACATGGCCCTGGCCGCGGCCGCGGAGCCAGCCACAGGATCCGCAGGGGTGGCTTGGTAGATGCCAGCCCCAGGTTGAAGGGCACCGTTGGCATAAATGATGGCGCCGACCTCTAGTTTGTGGCTGGTCGCCTGCTGATTGTGGATCACGGCTCCCGGCTCGCAGACCCGTTCGCAAGCTAGACACTCACTGCAGGGGCCGCAGGCCAGACAGCGCTGTGCCTCAGCGACAGCCTGCTCGGCAGAGTAGCATTCTTCGACCTCGGTGAAGGTTGTGAGGCGCTGCTCCAGCGGGATGAGGGGGGCAGGAATCCGCGGTTTGTGGGCCAACTCGGCTTCCGTCATCTCCCTGTGGGCCACCGGCGCCTCGCCATTCACCTCAGACACGCTGGCTGTGGCCTGGTCTTGGAGATAGGCGTCTATGGCCGCTGCCGCGGTGTTGCCCATGCCGATGGCCTCGATCACAGCCATCTTGCCGGTGGTCACCGCATCGCCTACGGCGAAAATCCCTGAGCGGTTGGTCATAAAGGTCCCGGCATCCACTTGGAGGCGCTCAGCGCGCGTGATGCTCAGACCGTGTTCCGGACCGAGAAAGCTCAGATCGGGCGCCTGACCGATGGCCAGGACAACGAGATCGACATCCAGCTGGAACTCGCTGCCGGGTACAGGGAGTGGGCGCCGCCGTCCACTCTGGTCAGGCTCGCCCAGCTCCATGCGCAGGCATTCGAGTCCGGTTACGCCCGTGTCTTTGTCGCCCAGCATCCGCACCGGCGACACAAGGTACTCGATCTGGACGCCTTCTTGCTCCGCATCGTCGATCTCTTCCTCGGTGGCGGGCATCTCCTGGCGGGTACGGCGGTATAGGATGCGCACATCCTCCACACCCAGGCGGCGCAGCGAGCGCGAGACGTCCATGGCTGTGTTGCCTCCCCCGAGGACAACGGCCTGGGTCTTGGCGCCGCGCGGCAGCATAGCTTCGAGCTCGCGGTCATGGGGGGCGTCGGGTAGTTGCTGTGACAGACTGATGGCCCGCAGCAAGTGGATACCGTGCACTACGCCGGTAAGTTGCTCGCCCGGAATGCGCAACTCCCGGCTGCGGTGAGCCCCAATGGCCAGACACACCGCCTCATAGCCCATCTCGAGCAGGTCGTCCAGTGTGTAGTCGCCGTCTGGTCCAATGGTGGTGTTGAGCCTGACTTCGACGCCTTGCTTCTGAATCTGTTCGTATTCCTGGGCGATGACCTCGAGTGGGAGCCGGTATTGGGGGATGCCGACTGCCATCATGCCGCCCACAACCGGCAATTTCTCGAAAACCGTGACCGGATAGCCGCGCTGGGCAAGCCGATGGGCGACGGTCATACCCCCGGGGCCTGCGCCGACGATGGCCACTCGCTGCGAGCGGGTTGTGTTCGCTGGTTGGCGCACCGAGTCGTCGGCGGGCTCGCGGGAGGCCAGATCCCAATCGGAGAGGAACCGTTTCAGAGAGCGGATGGCTACTGGACTGTCCACTTCGGCGCGGCGACAGTTGATCTCGCAGGGATGGGTACATATCCGGCCGCAGATGCCAGGGAACGGAATCGCTTCGCGAATGAGGTCTATGGCCTCCTCAAAGCGATTCTCGGCCAGCAGGGCCACATAGCCCTGGACATGAATGCCGCCGGGGCAAGCGTGGGAACAGGGCGGGACACCTTGTTTGTCAATGGTGGCGCAGCCTGGCTGGCCTCCACCCAGATAGATGGCTGTATGACCGGTACCGGGCACGTGTACCGGACAAACCTCGATACAGTCGCCACAGGCCGTGCACTTTTCCAGGTCGATATAGCGGGGATGCTGGCGTAGCTCGGCCTCAAAGCGCCCGACATCGCCTTGCAGGTGATTGACCTCGGCATTGGTCCAAGTGGTGATTTGGGGATGCTTGGTCACTTCCAGGAGCCGTGCGTTCAGCAGGTGAGGAGGGACCGTGGTCGCGCCCTCCCGGCCAAGGAAGGGGGATGGCTCGACTAGGTGAACCCGGATGCCCGAGTCGGCGAGATCGTGCGCCGCCTGGAGTCCGGCCACGCTGCCGCCAATGATGAGTGCGCCTTTGCTCAATTCCGACCTCCGATCAGATCCAGCTTGCTGGATGCGATCCTTCCCTTCGTGCAGCGGCTCTGCTAGGCTTGGCCAAGGGTCTCCAAGCCGTGTTGGTAGCCCGCGTCGAATGCCTTCATGTTGACCTCAATGGTCTTGGGTGGCACCGAGTCGGCTACAGATTGGCGCATGGCCTCCTTGCTCACGACGCCGCTGATAGCTGTCCAGAAACCGAGCATGACCGTGTTAGCCGCCCGGCTGTTGCCCAGGCCTTCTGCGATTTGGGTGGCCGGTACACCGTGGGTGGTGATATCCTGCCGGTGGTCATCGGGCAGGGCAACGAGGCTGTCGTCGATGAGCAGTGTGCCGCCTGGTGCCAGCTTGGACTCGTACTTGGCGAAGGCGCCCTGCGACATGATGATCATGTTGGTGGGTTCGATCAGGTGCGGGTGGTGGATGGGATCGCTGGCCAGAACGACTTGAGAACCAGCAGCGCCCCCCCGTGCCTCAGGGCCGTAGCTCTGGGTGAAACACACCTCTAGTTTGTCATAAATGGCAGCTGCCTGGCCAATGATCTTGCCGGCGCTGATAATGCCTTGTCCGCCGAATCCGCCCAACTGTACTTCGGTCCGGAGCACGTGTTGTGCGGCCGGAGGCAGGTTAG
>JASFOV010000064.1:0-13110 GCA_050116355.1 Anaerolineae bacterium | reverse complement strand
GCTGACGGTCGGCGTGGCCCGCATTGTTGCCCCTCAAGCTCACATCACTGCCATGGCCCGCTACTCCCATCAGGCACAGATGGCACGGCGTCTCGGAGCCGACGAAGTGATCGCGGGTGGAGATGCCTATGGCGAGATTGCGCGCACTACCGGTGGGCACCTCTACGAAGGCGCTCTCGGCAACAAAATGCTGCTGGGCGGCTATGACGTCATCTATGATGTTGTCGGCACCGGTCAGACCATCAAGGATAGTCTCCGCTGGGCCCGGGCGGGAGGAACAGTGGTCGTCGTTGGCATCTCGCCCAAGTTGCTCAAAACGGATCTGAGTCCTGTCTGGCATCAAGAGGTCAACCTGGTGGGTAGTATCGTCCACGGCATGGAGGACTGGAATGGCCGACGCATGCACGGCTATGACCTGGTGAGCCAGTGGATGCAAGCGGGTGTCCTATCTACGGCCGATCTGATCACCCATCGCTATCCGTTCCACGAGTACAAAAAGGCGGTGGCCACCGCCACCGACAAACGAACCGGTGCCATCAAGGTCGTCCTACAGATGGGCCGCGATACAGATGCCTAGTCGGCCCACTCGGGCCTCGTTGCGCTGCCCCACGGCCTCAATTCTGGCATCCGCAGCCGCCGCGCCCACATCTTGGTCCACAGCAGCAGCGCCAAGTAGCCCAAGCCCAGCACCGCTTGCAAAATGACCACATTGGCATCCAATCCACCGGCGGTGCGGAAGTGGAGCACGTTGAGCGTCGTGTTGTTGATAGTGTGGGCGATCCATGAGGCCCACAGACTATCCGTCTTGAGGTACAGGTAGCCGTACGCCAATCCGGTGACGCTTGCGCCGATTACGACGAAGAGACCCTGTGAGGCGGTTGTGGCCAGATCCGCCTGGCCGTGGATCAAGCGCCAGATGGGCCAGGTCAGGTGCCACAGGCCGAACAGAATGGCCTGGAGCAGGTTGGCCCGCCAGGGCGAGAGGCGGACCCGGAAGTGAGTCAGCATGATCCCGCGGAACAGGCCCTCCTCCATGAACGAATTGACGATATTGCCGACTACCAGATAGAGGGCGAAAGTCAATTCGGGTCGAACCAATCCTGTCATCGAATCGATGGCTTGGACGACCAGCGTGGCTTCATCGCCCCCGGCGCGCAGTACCAGCCACTGTACGCCAAAGGCCAAGGCGAGCACCAGGATCACGCCCGAGGCGCCGATGAATAGAGCGCGACCCAGCGCCCGGCTATGCAGTCCGATGGCCGCCAGCGGCTGGCCCACTGCCCACACGTAGACCACGACCAGGGCAAAACCCAGCGCCTTGTGCAGGATCGCCTCTCCGGTCGCTTGGGCCAGGGGCAGGAAAAAGATGTCGACGATGCGTGCGACTACCACCAGGATCAAGAGACACAACGGGACCAGGACGGGCCGCGATAGAGATATTTGGTACAAACGCTTGGAGATTGCCTGATCGCTGGTCACAGCGACCTCCTTTCTGGAAATCCTGGGCTGGCTCCTGGCATCAGGGAAACTGATCTTGCCTCACACACCCTGTCGCTGCCAAGCGGAGCTGATGAGCGCCACACCGATACCGGCCAGGACGATGACCGGTATGATCGGTTGGTTGCTGTCTCCGATCATAAAGACAACCTTACCCTCTGGCAATGTAAACATCAACACCGCCAACAGCGCCGCCACCGCTACGCACACCAGCCCTCCAATCAGTCGTCCCTTGTTCATTGTTCCTTCCTCCTTCTACTCTAGCTGTCTACCTACTTTTGCTTGACGGTCCGGGACGCCGTCTCAATCCTACACCTCACAGGATACAGGACAAGGGGTCACATTGTCCAGGGCCAGAGGTCATGTCTGCGGGTCACGTCTACGAATGCCTCTGCTGCCGTCCGAATCCTCAAGGTGGAAGCAACTCTGCGCGTGGGTGCGCAGATCTATCGATGTTTGCCCCGCCCACGATGGGTCAAAGACCAGTCCGAGTGTTGTGACCACTTGCGGTTGCAGGAACCCACAGGATATGATATGATGGGAACCCGGGTCTCAGCTGGACCACGAGGAACGAGACCAAGGTGGAGGCAGACTGTTGAGCACAAAGACAGCCAGACAACTGATCGAGGAGATGCCTGAAACCTTCCAGCCTGAGAGGGCGGGGCGGGCGGCAGCAGTCGTCCAGTTCCACATTTCTGGGGAGGACGGCGGTGAGTGGTTCGTGACCATCAAAAACAAGACTTGTACGGTGACAGAAGGGGTCACCGAATCGGCTGACGCGACGATTCGGGTCGATTCCGATGATTATGTTGCGCTGTCCAGTGGCCAGTTGAGCAGTACCAAAGCCTTTATGTCTGGCAAGGTCAAGGCCACGGGCAACGTGGCCTTGCTGCGACGGATGGACCGCTGGTTCATCCGCAGGCCATAGAAACCCCTGCAAGTGATCCGGGGAGGACACGGCGGGTGACGCAAGAACACCTATCCAATATCGACACGGCGCTGCTGCAGGTCGATGAACCGACCAATCCGATGGTGGCCGCGGCCATCATGCTATTCAGCGCGCCGATCGAGTATCCACGGCTTCAGGCTACCTTCGAGGCGCGCCTACTATCCTTCCGCCGCTTCCGCCAGCGTATCGTTTGGCCGGCCTTGGGCCCTGGTCACCCCTACTGGGAAGATGATCCCGACTTTGACCTGAGTGATCATTTGCACCGCGTTATCCTGCCGCCGCCCGGCGATCAGGCGACTCTGCAAGATGTAGTCAGCTTGCTCATCAGCACACCCATGGATCTATCCCGGGCACCGTGGCAAGCCCATCTGATAGAGAATTATGACCAGTGCTGCGCCCTGCTTTTGCAGGTTCACCACTCACTGGCCGACGGTGTGGCCATTGTTCACACCATCTTTTCCATGAGCGATCCTCAAGCGGATACGCCTTGGCCAGTAGTGGAACCACACTCATCGGGCCAGAACTCGAACAGCCACTGGCCTGGATGGCTACAGCGTGGACGCGCTAGCCTGAGGACGGGGCGCCGGCTAGCGCGTGGGCTCGTCCGTGAGGGGCTTGATTTGCTCGCTGATCCGGCGCAGGCTCGCCACTTGGGCGAGATGGGCAGGGATGCCGTGGCCGAGCTAAGCCGGTTTATTCTGCATGAACCCGAGCCGGACACGGTGTTGCGCGGCGAACTGGGGATCGAGAAGCGGGCTGCCTGGTCCGATGGGATACCCTTGGAGGAGATCAAGATCATTCGCCGCCAGTTGGGGGGAACCGTCAACGACGTACTGCTGGCGGTGGTGGCCGGTGCCTTGCGCCGCTACATGCAGGAACGCGGTGATACCATCGACGGTCTCAGCATCCGTGTGGTTGTCCCGGTCAACATGCGTCCGGCAGGCAAAGAGAGCGATTTGGGCAATCACTTAGGAGCGGTGTTTCTCACTCTACCGGTTGGTATCGCCGATCCCATCGACCGGCTGCGCATTGTTGAGCGTACGATGAACGGTCGTAAGGACTCGATGGAAGCACCGGCCTTCTCTGCCGCGTTGAATCTCTTGGGTCTGGCCCCGGCCAAGGTCGCCAATCTGCTCATCAATACCTTCGGTACCCGGGCGACGGCGGTCATGACCAATGTGCCGGGCCCTCACGAGCAGCTCTATCTGGCCGGTACGCCCATCGATGGCCTCATGGGCTGGGTGCCGGTGACCGGCCGTATGGCCGTCGGTGTGAGTATTGTCAGCTATGCCGGCGAGGTCCGTCTTGGTGTGTTGGCCGATGCTGGTGTGGTGCCTGATCCCGAAGCCATTCTTGCTGGATTTCATGTCGAGTTCAGGGCTCTGTTGGCCCTCGTCCAGAAGAGCTGACTGCGCCCACAGCGGTACGCCCCCAGTGGCTGACTCGACGATGTGAACTGCGCGGCTGGTCTTGCGCCTGCACCTTCCTCTGCGAAACTAGCGAAGGGCCCTATGAAAAACGAACACAGGCCCCCACGGCTAATAAGAGGAAAAAACGCCGTGGAAACCCGTGTTCGCATAGAAACGCGGAACCCTCAGGTGCGCTTGCGGCGCCGCCCAAACCGGCTCCTACCTGTAGTGTAGGCTATCCCTGTTCAAAAAACGGGCTAAAAACGTATCAACCCTGTGGAAAGCGGACCGCCACTGTGCGATTCTTTCCATGATCTACGGTTCGTCGGGGTCAAATGAATAGCCTACGCCGGGTGTCGTCCGGATAAACTGTGGGTTTCGTGGCTCTGGCTCAATCTTGGCTCGCAGACGGCTCACCAGACCGCGGACCAACTCGCGGTCGCCGCGGCCGCTGTAGCCCCACACTCGCTCGACGATCACTTCCGTGGGCAGTACCTGACCGCGATGACTCATCAGCGTGTACAGCAGCCGAAACTCCAGGTGGGTCAGCCGGCGCGGCTTGTAGTTGGCTACCTGTACCGTTCTGGCGCCAGAATCGAGTGTCAGCCCGCCCTGGCTGAGGGTGGGCAAACTGAAGAGGGGCACCGTTCCGG
Source organism: Anaerolineae bacterium (assembly GCA_050116355.1). Lineage (GTDB taxonomy): Bacteria > Chloroflexota > Anaerolineae > JAAYZQ01 > JAAYZQ01 > JASFOV01. The sequence goes on along the minus strand of JASFOV010000064.1, from coordinate 8,602 downwards.
CGCGCCGCATGAGGGCCTGCACCTGCGCGATCAACAACCGGGCCGAAAACGGTCGCTCGAGAACAAGATCCGCCCCGCTTTCCAGCACGTTGTAGTGCACATCTTCGTCAATGGGGTTGACGATCATGATCAGGGGTACAGGCGTTTCGGCGCGCACACGTCGGCCCTGCTCTGTGCAGTCACCGGGTAGGGCCAGGACAATGAGGTCGGCGGGCCGCTCCAGCCAGCTTCTCAGCGCTCGCTCCAGGTCCGTGGCGGTAGTCACAGCTAGGCCGGCGCGCTGCAGCACAAACGAGAGCACTGCCCGCTCGTCGTTGTTCTGAGAAATCAGCATAGCGTACATGGCCGAGTACACTCCTCGACACCGATCTGTGGTATGCTGGAGGCGAGTATACCACCGCTCTGGGGAGAAGTCAACCGCAAGCTTGTGACGTTCTACGGCCGGCTGTGCTTCACCTTGAGCGCTCGGCTGCAGCCTGATTGGTCAAGCGCTATCACGGAGATCGCACATCCTTTCCTCGATTGCTACCGGTTTGCCACACTATTTCCACGACTTTTACACACACATCGACCATAGTACGCGGTTGCCAGACCCCAGCGTCATTGGCCGATCTCGATGTTGCGAAACCAAAATCATGCAGGGAGGCAGGCGTGGATACCATCATTTGGACCTTGATCATCTTTTTCGCTCGCGTCTTTGATGTGAGCCTCGGCACGCTTCGTGTGCAGTTCATCATACGGCGCAGAAAGCTGTGGGCGGCCGTGACCGGCTTTGTCGAGATCATCATCTATATGCTGATTGTTAGCCGTGTCATTCAGGACATTGACACCTGGCCGTATCTGCTTGCCTATGCCGCCGGCTTTGCCACTGGCACCCTGGTGGGCATGACCTTGTCCCAGAAGCTTTCGCGCCAGATCATGCAGGTCACCGTCATTAGCAACGGAGCACATCAGCAGGTGGAAGATGCGGTGCGCGGGGCAGGTTTTGCCCTAACTCGCTACACAGGTGTTGGCCGCGATGGCCCGGTCGATGCGATGGAGGTGGTGTGCTCGTCTCGCCAGCTGGCCCGTCTCTTCGAACTAGTCGCCGATATAGAGCCGAAAGCCTTTGTCTACACGCGAGAGCTGGATGGGCTCCGCGGCGGTTTTGTGTACGGGCTCAAGAGCAAGGTCTAGGGCTTCCTGCCATCGGGTCTGTCCAAGAGACAGTCTACATCTGGCACCTCCCAGCTGGCGCCTCCTCCCCCTATTCGTAGCCCGGCCCAAAGTTGACAAATCCACCCTCCGGTTGTATCCTCTGAGGTGTGACTGCCGCCGGGAGGAGAAGGTTTCCTCCCGGTTGTTCTGCTCACAGGCCGGATCTCATATCGCGGAGGACAATGTGCTACGCAATCTTTTGGGCCCAGTTGCGCTATTCCTTGTTGTCGCCGTGGCTTTGGCTTCGTGCGGGGCTACCTCTGAGCCGGAGCCGCCAGGGGCCACGACTATCCCACCCACTTCCACGCAAGTTCCCTCCAGCGGACAGGTCGTTGAATCTGTCTCGTCTGCAGCAGGACCAACGGCGACGCCCACACCCGCGCCTGCAGAGCCGGTACCCACCACTGTCTCTGACCGGCCGGCAGCCACGGCTGATACTCCAGCAGCGACCCTGCCAGACGTCCAGTTCGATGAGGGGTTGAACTTTGTGTTTGTCCAGCACGCGCTGTGCACGTGGGACCCTTTCTGGTGTGACGTAGAGAGCGGTATCCAGGAAGCAGCCACCGACATGGCTGTCAACGTCCATGTCTGGGGGCCGGACTCGTTTGACTTGGAGCAAGTGGCGGCCCTGATTGACCACGCAGTGGCGGCAGGTCCTGCCGGCTTGGCGGTGACCATCACCGACTTGGAGCAGCTGCGCGCGCCCATCGAGCGGGCCATCGATGCTGGCATTCCGGTGCTCGCCTACAATGTTGGCGGCGGTCCCGAAGCGGATGAATTGCCCTACCTAACTTATGTAGGCATGGACGATGAGCAGGCTGGCTACCTGAGCGCTCTCCGGCTGGCAGCCATGGGAGGCACACAAGGGGTTTGCATCAACCATCAGCCCAGCAATGCGGCCCTGGAAGCCCGCTGTGAGGGCTTTGTGAGTGCCATGGAGGTCAGCGCACTCCCGGCCGAGACGCTAAACGTCACCGACGATCCGGCCCAGTCGAAACAGATGATTGCCGACTACCATGCAGCCAATCCCGACACCGACATCTTTTTGACTGTTGGTCCGAACGGCGCCCAAGCCTGGTATGCATTCCTCGCCGGCTCGGACTTGGTTCCAGATGCTGTCTACCACGGGACGTTTGACATCACCGAGCAGGTAGCCTCCCAGATCCGGGAGGGGATCACCCTCTTTGCCGTCGAGCAGCAGCCGTTCATGCAGGGCTATACAGCTGTCAGTACCTTGATGCTCAAGGTCCGGTATGGTGTCAATCCTATTCTCCCCGTGACCCCTACCGGTCCGAGCTTTGTCGATGCAGAGGGGCTCGACTTTCAGGCCGATCCCAACCGGCCGGTCAATCTCTCCTTTGTGCAGTCGTCGCTCTGTGCGTGGGATTCCTTCTGGTGCACGGTTGAAGATGGCATCTACCAGGCAGCCGCGGATATGGACGTGACCGTCAATCTACGAGGACGTACCTCGCCCGAAGACACGTCGATGGTTGCCCTGATCGAGCAAGCCGCCGCCGAGGGGCCCGATGGCATGGCCATTACCATTACCGACCCTGAACAGTTCCGCGATCCCCTTCGCCGGGCGCTCGGCGCCGGTATTCAAGTGCTGGCCTACAATGCCGGCGCTGGCCCACTGGTCGATCAAGTCGAGTATCTGACCTACTTGGGCATGGACCAATTTTGGCAGTACCAAGGTGGATATCGCGGTGGGCTCCGCCTTGCCGAGTTGGGTGGCAACTGGGCGGTGTGCATCAATCATGGCACTGAGGAAGTCGACATGGCAGCGCGCTGCGAGGGCTTTCTTGCGGCCATGGACGAGAATGGTATCCCTGCTGAAGTGTTGCCCACCTCCACCGATGCAGCAGCAGCACAAGCAACCATCGCCGACTATATCAGTACGCATCCCGAAACCGACACAGTTTTGACCTTGGGACCGGCTGGCTCTACGCCGCTCTATGCCTTCCTTGCCGAGGCGGGGATCAGCCCCGATGCCATCCACCATGCAACCTTCGATCTGGATCCAACCATTATCGATCGCATTCGGGATGGTACAACGCTATTCGCGATTGACCAGCAGCCTTTCTGGCAAGGATATGGTTCAGTCCAAGCCTTGATGCTCAAGTTGCGTTATGGCATCGATCCGGTCTTGCCTGTCCTGCCCACTGGTCCAAGTGTGGTCGACCGAAGCAACATCGATGCGGTGGCAGAGCTGTACGATTGAGGAAGCCAGGCCCTAGTTTCTCTTTGTACGGCAGTGCCATCCAAAGAGGCAGAAGCGGCCGCGATCGCGGCCAAACGACATAGGCACAAAGGCGCGCCTCCTGTGTACGACGTGGGGCGCGCTGCCTATACACAGCCGAAAAGGAGTGAGAATTATGTTGGAACAAGGTACCCTAGCGCCTGACTTTACCCTGCCATCCGACGGTGGGGGTGAGGTCTCTCTCTCGGACTATCGTGGCAAGAAGGTGGTGCTCTACTTCTATCCCAAGGACGATACGCCAGGTTGTACGACCGAAGCCTGCAATTTCCGCGATGACTATAGCCAGATCCTGGCCTCTGGCGCGGTGGTCCTGGGGGTTAGTCCCGACACCGTCCGCTCCCACGACAAATTCAAGCTCAAGTACGAATTGCCCTTCGCACTCCTGAGTGACCCGGACCATGAGGTTGCCGAGACCTATGGGGCTTGGGGTGAGAAAAAGATGTACGGCAAGACCTACATGGGCATCATCCGCTCCACCTTCATCATTGACGAGGAGGGTCGCATAGTCAAGGTATTTCCTCGCGTGCGCCCCAAAAACCACAGCCAGCAGGTCCTGGAAGCAATGAGCTGAATGATGACAGCTCACACCCGGCAAGATCCGTTCAGCATCGTTGTTGAGGTTGTGCCGCCTGCCAGCCATGACACTGGGTCGCTGTTGGCGGCCCTGTCGGATGTGCGCGACCTGCCCTTTGAGCGGTTCAGTGTAGCGACCAACCCCGTTGCCCGACCAAGGATGAGCGCCCTGGCGCTCGCTGTCCTCCTCCAACAACAGGTTGACAAGCCGGCAACCCTCCACTGCACCACCCGTGATCACAATCGGCTGGGCGTTCAGAGCCTGCTTTGGGGCGCGCGGGCCTTGGGCATCGACTCCGTTCTGGCCGCCACCGGTGACTTTGTTGCGCTGACGCGGCGCGGGCGTATCACGACGGTGCGGGACGTCGATGTCTTTGGCCTTGTCCGGATGGCGCGTGAGGCTGGCATGAAGACCGGTGTGGTTCTCGATTCACGCCCTGAGCTAAACCGGCTGGAACATGAGGTACGCCGGCTGGAGAACAAGATCGAGGCAGGGGCCCAGTACGTCGTCACCCAGCCCGTGTACAATGAGGCTGCTGTTCGTATGCTCTATGACGCCACCCGCCACATCCCGGTCCCGATCAGCCTGGGGGTTTTGCCCCTTCGTTCGGCACGCCATGCCCGCTTCCTGCACGACAAAGTCGCCGGCATTGCTGTTCCCCAGGCGGTCCGCGAACGATTGGAGCGTGCGTCGGATCCTGTGGCCGAGGGAACCGCCAACGCCCAGGAAGTGCTAGGTGCGGCTCGCCAGTGGTTTGCCGGGGCGTGCATCATGCCCGCGTTCAACCACTATGAAGTCCTATTCGATCTGCTATAGGTTGAAGATGGTGCCAGATCGAGCCGTCGGTCTGGCGCCCAAGAGACTGACCGAAGCCTGAGACGCTGGCCCTTGATTACGGGAGTAAAGACGGAGGGGGCTGGTCGGATACTCCAGCCCCCTCGAGTCATACGACGCTACATGGGGTTTTAGACGTCGTAGCCCGGGCCCTCCTCATAGTACGCACGGTTCTTGTCCGTCCACTCGGCATACTCGTCAGGCACTTCGTCGTCGGGGTAGATCGCGTCTACCGGGCACTCTGGTGCGCAGGCCCCGCAGTCAATGCATGTGTCAGGATCGATCCAATAGGCCACTCCCCACTGGGGATCGTCCTCTGGACCGGCCACGATGCACTCCACTGGGCATACCTCGGCGCAGCTTCCATCGCGGATACACGGCTCTGTGATTACGTACGTCATTGGTAACACCTCCTCTTCGATTGGATTGTTTATTGTTTAAGTAGCCTGCGCGATTGCCTCGGCTACAAAAACTCCGCACGCAGACTCTCAACCTCGTTGGCCGAGAGCTTTTCCAGCGTACGGGTGGCAATGGGGCCGGCCTTCAAGCCCGCCACCTGCTCCTCGTACGTCGGCATTTCGGTCCGGTATAGGACACCGAGCGGGATGCGATCTCCCCATTCCAGGGCTTTTTCGAACGCAGCAACCCGGTCGCCGGGATCGTAATCGGTTTCCTCAAGCTTATAGACCCGTTCGCGGTACCAGTCATAGGTGTTCTTCTTGTTGAAGGTCACGCAGGGTTGCAGAATGTCGACCAAGGCGTAGCCTTTGTGCTGCACCGCTTCGGCTATCAATCCCGCTAGGTGTTTGACGTCTCCGGCAAAGCCCCGGGCCAGGAACGTGCCACCGGCTGTCAGCGCCAGGGCCAGTGGGTTGGCCGCCATTTCGATCGCGCCATCGGGCGATGTCTTGGTAACGAAACCAAAATCACTGGTCGGCGAATACTGACCCTTGGTCAGACCATAGATTTGGTTGTTCTGCAGCAGGTCGGTGATATCTAGGTTGCGGCGGGCAGTATGGACAAAGTGTCCCATGCCCAGCCCCATTCCGTCGCCATCCCCATGTACAGTGATGACCTTCAACCCGTGGTTGCCCAGTTTGGCTCCGGTGGCAACGGGCAGCGTTCGACCGTGCAGAGTCATGAAGCCGTTTACCTTGGCATAGTCGGGCAACTTGCTGCCGCAACCGATCCCACTGACGAGCAAAACCTCGTGGGGCGCCAGACCTGCTTTCACCAGCCCTTGCTTGACGGCGGCGAGGATGCCATAGTCGCCGCACCCCGGGCACCAGGTGGGCTTGACCGGACCGGCATAGTCCTTCACTTTGACTGCCATGTTAGCGAACCTCCTTCAGACCGGCAAGGATGTCTTCGGGTGAAAACGGTCGTCCATCAAAGCGCAGAATGCTGTGATCCACCTCGATGCAGGTCTCACTCTGCAACAACCGTCTGAACTGGCCCATATAGTTGTTCTCGACGACAACCAGCTTCCCGCCTTGCAGCGCGTCTTTGGCTGCCTCTGCCGGGAAGGGCCATAGGTCGCAGAAGTGAACCAAGCGGGCCTCGCCGTCGAGACGGTCGACCGTCTCGCGCAGCACGCCGTAGGTCGAGCCCCAGCCGATCAAGACAATCGGCGCTTCCTGCGGGCCATAGCGTGTCGGTGGCCGGACATCCTGCCTAGCTGTCTCGAGCTTGGTCATCCGCTTGGTCATCATCTTGGTGCGGTTGTCCATGTCCTCGGTGATGTGCCCCAGCTCGTTGTGTTCGTCGCTTGCGGTCGCGTACACCGCCTTGGGGTGGCCGGGAACCGCCCGTGGCGAGATGCCGTCTTCGGTGAATGCATGTCGCTTGTACGGCTCCGTCAAGCTGTCCAACTCCTCACTACTCAACAGCTTGCCCCGGTCGATCTCAACCTTGTCAAAGTCGATATCTTCAACCTCGACCGTCCGGACCGACGATGCCAGCAGCTGGTCGGAGAGCACGAGGACTGGGGTCTGGTACTTTTCCGCCAGATTGAAGGCCCGCCAGCCAACTTCAAAGTTCTCTTCGATCGTACCTGGGGCCAAGAGCAACCGTGGAAACTCACCCTGCGAGGCGTTCAGCACAAAGAGCAAGTCGCTCTGCTCGGTCCGGGTGGGCAAGCCTGTTGAGGGCCCGCCGCGCTGAGCTTCGAACAGCACCAGAGGGACCTCATTCATCCCAGCCAAGCCCAATGCTTCCGTCATCAGTGCAAAGCCACCACCCGACGTGGCCGTCATGGCCCGCGCACCCACAAAGTTGGCGCCGATAGCCATGCATACAGCCGCGATCTCATCTTCAGCGTGCTTGGTCACCACGTCAAACTCATGCTCGTGCTTGGCCATCCACTCGATGATCGACGTTGCGGGGGTCATGGGATAGGCCGAAATGAAGCGACATCCGCCTGCCAGCGCGCCAAGCGCCATGGCCTGGTTGCCGGCCATCACCATCCGCTGGGGGGCGTCAGGTATCTCAATGAGCTTCCATTCGAAATCGGCGGCGTATCGTTCTTGGGCGTAGAGATACGCAGCGCGGGCCACCCGCAGATTGGCGGCCACCACTTCCCCCCCTTTGCGCTTGAAATTCTTGCGGATGATATCTGCCAAGCGCTCATACGAGTACTCGACTACACCAGCCGCGGCACCCAGCGCTGCCGTGTTCTCCATCACCCGTTCGCCATGTTCTTGGGCGATCTCTATCAAGGGCACCGGCATGGCTTTGCGGCCTCCCTCGGCCACTGAGCTGCGCTCAATCTTCAGACCTTCATCGTAGATCACGCCACCGCCCTCGACCACTTCATCCTGGTAGGCTTCAAGCCCCTCTGCGTTCAGTGGCAGCAGGATGTGAACGGCGTCTTCGTGGCAGTACAGTGGTTCTTCGTGAACGCGGATCTGATAAAAGTTGAGGCCGCCGCGTATGCGGGACATATAGTCCTGCAGGCCAAATACGTGGAGTCCGCCCCCAGTCAACGCCTGGGCGAATCCGGCGCCGCTGGATTCGACGCCTTGGCCCGCCGCTCCCGCGATCTTGAATGTCATGTTGTTGGTTGTGGTCATAGAGATTTTCTCCTGGAGGCTAGCCGTACTGAGTCGACCAACCGCATAAACCGCCGCCCGCTCAACCGCAGGCCTAGTTTACCATCGATCCGCAGTGGAAGTCAAGTTGCTTGTGGCTGGTCTCAGCACTTGCCAGTTGAGCGAAGTTATGGTCCAGTCTGCCCCATGAATTCCCTGCGAAGCACCGCCCCGGGCCGCACGTGTTGCGCACCGTGCAGAGAACGGTTTACCTCGTGGTTATTGTTCCTGTTACCTCTTCGTAGTCAGATTACTGACACGGGTACATGGCTTGGCTCACGCCTTACGTATCACTCCCGCCAACGTGAACGCCAGATGGGGCTCGTCGATGAACACGTCGTCATCATCCTCTGGTCGCCAGAGGGGAGTCCAGACCAATCCTGGTTCTACCATTTCCTGCCCCTCAAAGAACGCCTTAATTTGGGCTCGGGAGCGGCGTTTTGTGGTGGAGGCTTGGCCAAAGAGCTGCCCCAGTTCCCGCAAGCCGGGCGGCTCGTACTCGGTGGTAGCATGGGCCACTACCAGATAGCTATCCGGTGCCAGACTGCGTAGCGTCTCTTGCACCACATGCAGTGCTTTCTCGTCGTCAACCACATAATGCAAGACCGTCACCATCAGGACAGCCAACGGTTTGCCAAAGTCCAGCAG
>JASFOV010000063.1:0-13202 GCA_050116355.1 Anaerolineae bacterium | reverse complement strand
GGTGCTGATCATGGGCTTGCCCCTCTTTGACACGACGCTGGTGATCGTCTCACGGTTGCGGCGCCATTTGAATCCCCTGACCACACCCGGTAAAGATCATCTGTCGCACCGGCTGGTGGCCTTGGGCTACACCCGTCGCGAGGCGGTGATGATCTGCTATCTCATCTGCGCCGGCCTCGGTGTCTTGGCCCTATTCGTAACGCAGGCCAGTATTATCGAGGGCTATGTTGTTGGCGGCAGTGTGGCGGTGGCCGGCCTTCTGTTCTTGTGGCGATTGGAGCAGGTGGACTTTCCTGGCAAAGAGGTCCAGGGCACCTTTCTTCAGAGGAGGGGATCGCATTGATGAACTCGTTGGCTACCAAGATTGCGGACAAGTCGGCACATCTGGCTGTGATAGGGTTGGGTTATGTGGGCTTGCCGTTGGCTGTTGGCTTTGCCAAAGCCGGCTTTCGGGTGATAGGGCTGGATGTGGACCAGCGCAAGCTAGCATCCTTGAGCGATGGCCGGAGCTATATCCAAGACGTGGATTCGTCCGATGTCGCCGCGGTTGTGCGGGCGGACCGGCTCCTGGCCAGCTCAGACTACGATCTGCTGCGCGATGCCGATTCTATCTTTATCTGTGTGCCCACACCCTTTGACGCGATGAAGGCACCGGATTTGGTCTATATTGAGCAGGCGGCTAGGGGAATTGCCTCCCGCCTGCGGCCTGGCCAGCTTGTAGTATTGCAGAGCACCACCTACCCGGGTACGACCGAGGAGTTTGTGCTGCCCATCCTAGAGGAGTCCGGTCTGGAGGCGGGCGAAGACTTCTTCCTGGCCTTTTCCCCGGAGCGGATCAATCCGGGCGACCAGCAGTATACCGTGGAAAACACACCCAAGGTCGTGGGCGGGATCACCCCACTCTCCACCGAGTTGGCGCGCGCATTGCTATCCCAGCTCTTTTCCCATGTCCACGTCGTATCTTCTCCCCGCGCAGCCGAGATGTCCAAGCTGCTGGAGAACATCTTTCGCAGCGTCAACATTGCGCTCGTCAATGAACTGGCACTACTCTCCGAGCGGATGGGCATTGACATCTGGGAGGTTATCGAGGCTGCCAAGACCAAACCCTTTGGCTACATGCCCTTCTATCCCGGCCCGGGGGTGGGCGGCCACTGTATCCCGGTGGATCCCTACTATTTGAGTTGGAAGGCGCGCGAGTACGACTTTTACACCAAGTTCATCGAGCTGGCAGCCGAGGTGAATCTGGCCATGCCCTATCACGTGGTCGATCTGGTCGGGCAGGCTCTCAGTCACCAGGGCAAAGCTCTGGCCGGAGCCCAAGTGCTCATCCTTGGCGTGGCCTTCAAGCGCGATGTGGATGATGCTCGCAATTCGCCTGCTGAGCGCATCATCGAGCTTTTGTTGGGCCGGGGAGTTCACGTTCGCTACAGCGACCCCTACGTCCCTCGCTACCGGGTGGGACAAGATGTCTTCTACGGGGATGAGCGCTGGCTCGAAAGCGTCGACCTGACCGATGACGAGTTGGCAGCTGCAGACTGTGTGGTGATCGTGGCCGGACACCGGGCGATGGACTATGGGCAGGTGGTGCGCCAGGCGCGTGTGGTGGTCGACACCGTCAATGCGACCCAAGGGCTCGCTGGGCCGGCGCGGGTCCTACGGGTTGGCGCACCCTTGCAGCATCCTGTCGCTTGATGGCCGAGTCACCGCCCTCGCCGGTTGCGGAGGCCAAGTCGTCGTTTTGGACCGGAACCCTCTTCCGCGTCCTGATCGTGCTCCTGGTGTTGGCGGTCAGTGCGGCCATCTTTGCCTTCCGCGACCATTTTGCCAAGCTCGCAGCCGCTGGGTATGCGGGCATTTTTCTTGTCAGTCTGCTCAGCAGTGCCACGATCATCCTCCCGGCTCCCAGTCTGGCGTTGGTCTTTGCCATGGGTAGCGCGCTGCCTTGGCTGCCGGTTGGCCTCGCGGCGGGGGCCGGCGAGGCCCTGGGTGAGCTGACCGGGTACGCGGCCGGGTACGGCGGCCGGGCCGTTGTTGAAGATCAGGATTGGTACGGGCGCGTCCGGGCCTGGATGGAGCGCCGGGGCGGCGTCACCATCTTGGCCCTGTCCGTGATTCCCAACCCGTTCTTTGACCTGGCGGGGATCGCTGCTGGGTCGCTCGGTTATCCTATGCGACGCTTCCTGTTCATCGCTTGGTTAGGAAAAAGCATCAAAACAACCATCGTGGCCTGGGCTGGCTCCCAGTCGATCGTCATCATTGAAAGGTTTTTGCTCTGAACGGCAGTGTTTCTGCCGCGGGAAGGTGGGTCTGATCGAGGCCCCACTGCCCATCCCCCCAGTTGGGCTAGATTTCAATCATCTCCAAGGGACGCATGGTGCCCACCAGCGTGCCCAACTCAGCTTTCTGAATCGCTTCGGACAGTCTCCGTGGTGTGCCGCGAAAATACATCAGCGGGCCCAAGGTCATGCCACTGTAGTGAGTTGGCACCACCACGGGCGGCTCGCCCAGGAGCCGCAGCGCATGCGGCGCCTTGCGGGGACCGATGTGGCCGAACGGGATGCCCAGGGTGTGGAGGTGGCCGATGGGTAACAGGACGGCATCCAAATCCCATCGCTGGCCGATGGCGCGAAAGATATCGCGGTCTAGGGAGGTATCACCGGCAAAATAGACCGTGCGATCGCCCTCAATGACCAGGCCCAACTCACCGCCTGTGTGCGCTGCCGGGACAGCCGTCAACTGGATGCCTTTGAACTCGTCCGACTCCCATTCCTGGAGCCCACGCAACGCCCTCAGCCCAAGGCTAGCCGCTTTGCCGACCTTGTCGGCTGGCATCCAGACTGGTGTACCGGTTGGTAGCCCCTTGAGAACGGCTGGGGCGTAGTGATCGATGTGCGTGTGAGAGATGAACACCAGGTCTGGTCGGGGCATACGCTCGATGGTATAGGATTTGGGTGCCTGCTGGAGGCCCATTATGGTAAAGACTGGATCGGTGATAAGGGTCAGTCCCTGGGTCTCGATTATGGTCATAGACCAGCGGATATAGGTCAGTTTCATACACGTACCTCGTCTATCCTTTGACCCGTATCTCAATGCCGGGTAAGGTCCCGACCTTGCCGGCATCGTACATGTCGTGGACAGTGGCGTGTAGCTTGCCATGACCCGGGCGCACTGCAATGGCATCCACGATCAGTTCTTCTTGTTCAATGGGCAAGTGCGCGGTCTGAGCATTGGCACCGCCCTTAACCAGGGCCAGGCAGCCGGGTAGGTAGAGTCGCACCAGCGGCGCGATGCTGGTCTCCTGGGGGGTTACCGTGATTTGGATCCGCTCGCCCAGCTGCAGTTGTTTCTTGCTCAGCTCGATTGCAAAGCGAAAATGAGCATGGGGTTCGAGGTGGTTGATCTCGATCCGTTCGTCGGCGCGCACGATGAGATTGTCCGTCAATGCTGTTACTTCTTTGCCGACTGACACCTCGGCCAGTGGGAACTCACGCCCATCGATAAGCGCCGTGTCGCTGTCATGGAAGCCAAGTCCGGCAAGCAACTCGACCAAGGCGCGGGTGTCAGCCGTCGAGTACAGCATGCCATCTACCAGCTGGCTGGCTACGTAGCGGAAGGCAGGCACAAAGAGCGCGTCGCCTGCGTCAAGCATCACCCGCGCTGCGTCGCACGTGGCCTCCAACTGGCCGCCCCAGTAATGGTGTGTCGATGCCGGCCAGCGGGCTGTGCCGTCCTCCAATCGCTCGGCGCTACGGCGCAGGTAGTCGAGCGCCTGGTCGCGTTGGCCATTGCCGTGAAAGTAGAGGGCCACCGCGTCGGCGACCGTTTCCATGGGAGCGGAAAAGGCGGCGTCTAGGGGCAGGAGCTGGTTGTTTGTATACTTTTTCCTGCGCAGTGCCTTTGCTGCCCGGCCCCGCATCTCGATGGCATCGTCGAAGGGTAGGCCCTCAAAGCCCAGCAGCCGGTGGACCACCCGGGCGGTGATGTCGACGCCCGTCGTGCCGCCGCACCAGATGGAGAACAGACCGCTCTGGTGCTGGAAGGTGCGCAGCCGTTGGAGCCCGGCATCGATCCGCTGTCGAAAGTGGGGCAGGTCGCCCGGTGCGCTGCCCTGGTGGATGGCCTTGTAACCGGTAGCAAGCCCGTACAGGGTGCTGGATGTTTGCTCCGCTCAGCCAAAGGGATAGCGACCCAAGGCTTCGATTGTTTCGGCCAGCACGCTGGCCGGGCCGGGGTACACGACGATACGGTCCGCGCGAAGCGTCTCCCCCCGGCGCAGGATTTCCAGGCGCGAAGCGATGACGGTCTGCACGCCAGGGGGCTTTACCTCGCGCCTGGTCCAGTCTTCGGCCTCTTGGCTGAAGATATGTACTGTGACATCGCCCGGCTCAGTTAGGTGGAAGGTTTGGGTGCCATGCCCCATCACCGCGCCTGTGACGCTCTGCCCGTCCGGCAGCGTGATGGTCATCGTCGCTGGTTGCTGAGTATGGTACCGTACACCGGCCTGTACATCATCGCCTTCACCGGCAATGGCCGGCAGGTCCAGTTCGGCATAGATGGCTTTGGCCGCTTCTACGTCTGCCGTCACCTCCAATACGTCCATCCCAGCTACCAAGTATGCACGGCAGCGCCAGGTGCCAATCTGATCGCCCAGAGCCACCGTGCGCTCAGCTACGTCGCGCACCGTGAGCAGCTCCATGTAGGCCACTTCGGGAAAATCCTCGCGACTGGGCACGGCAACCATCCTCACCGGCTGTGTTTCGGTCGCCACGATAGCCTCTCTGAGCCCATACCTAGCTTCGGAGGTGCTGTCTGGTGACTTGAGGTGCAGGGCCGTATCGGCGGTGGTAGATCGTAGCATGGCCATCGGCTCGACCATGCTGCGCCATCCTTCGTCAAACCTTTTAGGGAAAGGACTGTGAGAGGCATACCACAAGTCGAGAGAGGCGCTGGTCTGTTCTTTCAGGTTACCCGTGCTGGCGCGGATGCCTTCCATCAGCTTTGCGCCCAGCTTGGGCAGCGGGCTTTCGTGCTCCAATCGGGCATCGTACACTAGCAGCAGGCAAGCGGCGGGCCGGTCGGCCTCGACGCGGATCGCGATTTCGGCGCCTGGCTCGGCCTGCCGCGGGGCGGCCAGGGTGGCTCTGGTCTCAGTGGGATGGACAACCACGCCCCAGGCTTCGTACGGTAGTCGTGGGGCCAGCATTCCAACCGTGAACAGCGTACACGGCGCTTGGACCGGGAACTCGATCGCATCGCCCGTGGCTACTTCCCGGTACTCGTGAACTTGGGTCTCATTGGTTAGTGGATCAAAGGTGACAACCTGCAACACCGCGGCCTGCATGCCTACCATTAGGCGCCCAGTGCGGCCCACCGCACTCTCCAGGCGCAGCGGGGTATTCTCCTCAGTGCCGTAGCCGATGTGCAAGCCTCGGACCTCCACCGTATCGTCGCCAGGCAGTACCCCTGCTTCGGCCACGGTGCCTAACGGGCAGAGCGTGATCCGCTCTCGTTCGCTGCGCGTCGTACCGGGGAAGAACACGCTGGCTACTTCACCCTCGTCCGTGGTGACCTGCAGGCGGAAGGGACCCTCGTGCGCCTCCACGTCAAAGCTAGCCTCCACCCGGCCATGGTGTATCCGCGCTTTCTTTGTTTCCACCACGCGCTCCCCCGATTGCAGGGCTAGCTCGACCCAGCCAGTGTAAGGCTCCGACAGGGCCAGTACGCGCAATCCAAAGCGCAAATCGCCCGCTTCGTACCTGTGCTCCTCCAGCAGGGCGATGAGCGGTGAAAGGGTGAATTCGGCTACGCTGAACGTGCAGGTGGCGGGTTCCTTGCAGCTTGGGCGACGGGCTAACACCATGTACTCGCCCTCTTCCAGATCGGCAAAGGGACGCAGAGCTACACCTGTCTCGTCTAGTTCGATTTGCTCTTTGGTGATCTGCTGGCCAGCCAGATGTACTTCGATCTCAATCGAATCCGAGGGTGCATCGGGGGCGACCACAAAGATGTGAGCCGTCTCCCGGGGCCGGTAGATCTTGCGCTCGGTAACGACAGCGGTTAGATCGGGACCGGTGGGTGCCGGTAGACGCGGCAGCTCGGGCCGTGGGTCGCCGGAACCGGGCGGGCGTCTTCGGTACTGGGCGTGCTCGCCCAGGCCAATCTCGTGCTGGTGGCGCGAGAGAAGGGTCGGAATGGTGAACGTTTGGGGCTCCTCGCCATCCAGCGAGAGAATGACTGGTTGGCGTTCCGAGGCGTCAACGAATAAAAACTGAGATCCAACCGATACCCGTTGGCGAGCACCGCCCATGTCGGACTGACAGTTCTCACACTTGACTGAATTGGGTCTGTTGGCCGCACGACAGCTGGGACAGTACATCGCTTGCCTCGTTTCTACACCATCTCAAAGCGGGCCGTAAAGTGGCGGAGAAAGCGTGTCTCGTAGATGATCTTCAAGCCGCGTAGGGCCTTTCGCTTTTCGTACAGGCTGATGAGTGTGTCGGCCACATAGTCCAGGTGCGATTGGGTGTATACCCGGCGTGGGATGGCCATGCGCACCAATTCCATGTCGGGATAGACGGTCTCGCCAGTGCGCTCGTCCGTGTGGGCGAACATGACGCTGCCGATCTCGACAGCTCGGATGCCGCCTTCTAGGTAGAGGCCGACTACCAGCGCCTGGCCCGGGAACTGGTCGCGTGGCATGTCCGGCAGGAAGCGCAGGGCGTCGAGGTAGACCGCGTGTCCACCCGGCGGCTCGACGATGGGGATGCCGGCCTCGAGCAGCCGGTCGGCCAGGTAGCGGGTGTGAGCCAACCGGTAGGCCAAATAGTTCTCGTCCAATCCCTCCCACAGCCCGCGGGCGATGGCTTCCAGATCACGGCCCGCCAGGCCGCCGTAGGTCGGAAACCCCTCGCGCAGGATCAATTCCTGGCTGGCCCGCTCGTAGAGGTTGTAGTCGTTCATGCATAGGAAGCCGCCGATGTTGACCAGGGCATCCTTCTTCGCGCTCATAGTGCAGCCGTCGGCGTAGGAAAAGGTTTCGCGCGCGATCTCGAGGGTGGTCTTTTCAGCATAGCCCGGCTCACGCAGCTTGATAAAGTAGGCGTTCTCGGCGTAGCGGCAAGCGTCGATAAAGAAGGGGATGCCGTACTCGTGCAACAAGGCCGAAGTTTCGCGGATATTCTGCATCGAGACCGGCTGGCCGCCACCCGAGTTGTTGGTGATGGTGATCATGCCCAAGGGGATGGTGCGCGGGCCGGTCTCCTCGATAAAGGCCCGCAGCTTGGCGATGTCCATGTTGCCCTTGAACGGGTGGTGGCTGGTCGGATCTTTGCCCTCGTCGATGACTAGGTCGGCGGCTACACCCCCTCGCGATTCGACATTGGCCCGTGTGGTGTCAAAGTGCATGTTGTTGGGCACCTTGAGCCCCGGCCGGACCATGACCGAAAAGAGCACGTTCTCTGCCGCTCGTCCCTGGTGGGTAGGCACAAAGTACTCAAAGCCGTAGATTTCCCGGATGGCGTCCGCCAAGCTGTAAAAGTTGCGGCAACCGGCGTATGATTCGTCACCCACCATCAGGCCGGCCCACTGGTTGTCACTCATGGCCGACGTACCCGAGTCAGTTAAGAAATCGACATAAATGTCTTCAGCGCGGATGAGAAACGGGTTGTAGCCCGCTTCGGCCAGGAGCGCTGCCCGCTCTTGGCGAGTTGTCATCTTGATCGGTTCGATGGTCTTGATGCGGAAGGGCTCGGGCAAAAACTCTGCCATCTCTAGACTCCTTTGTCTTGTGGGTTGCGGGTCTATTATACTACAAGGCAGGCAAAAGCAAAAACCATGCAGCGGACAGAGGGGTTCAAGGATGTTGGCAAAGGAATCTCGTCGCCAGCCCCGGACTGGCGACGAGATCTGGGAGGAGAACAGTCGATGACCGTTCTACACTAAGTTTGGGTGCGAGACAGCCTGTGGCCCAGGGGATGGGAGCTTGGGCCAATCTCGCACTGGTGCTTCACCAAATGCGGCAGCCTGCCGACTTCGGACGCACAGAATGGTCTCGGGCCTATCACCGCCAGATGTGACGGTGATGGGCCTGAGCTCCTTGAGGCGAAGCGGCTACGTCTCCTGGAGGGGCTCGGCCGGAGGTAGGGTGGCCTGATCCAGTTTCCGTCCGAAGTCGATCAGCCAGTGAGCCAACCGCTGGCCCAAGCAGCAGGTCGCCCGCGAAAGCCAGTTCTGGTGACCGCCGTTCAGTTTCCGGGCCAGGCGCCAAGACTGCGCTTGTTGCACGTTCTCTCTGACGTTGTTATCCATCTCTTTTTCTGCGTAGTATACATCCCAGTACGACATGTTCTCCCTCCCCGTAAACTCAAATCGATGCCACTCTTCCTGATCCAGTATAGCCCATTGCTCGGAAGTCAGCCATGAACCAATTCACAGTTCCAGAGTGATCTACTTCACACGCGGGCTCGGCAAGCGGACAGCACAAGCGGGGCGGGAACCGGTTGCTCAGTTCCCACCCGGCCCGCAGAGCCCTGTGCTGCCGTCGCTACTGCTGCTTCAATACGTGATCCGTTCCTTCAGCCCTTCCGGGTCTAGGATCGTGATCGTCTGCCCCTCAACTGTAATCAGCCGCTGCTCGCGGAAGACGCCCAACACCTTGTTGACGCTCTCGCGTGTAGCGGCCACCCAGCTCGCCAGCTCAGCCTGGGTTAGGTGCAGGTTGAGCTCGATGCCCTCTTTCTCCGTGCCGTAGCGACTGGCCAGATCCAGGAGTCGCATCGCCACCCGCCCATAGATATCGAGGAAGGCCAGGCTCTTGGTCTGTTCGGTGGTGAACCGCAGGCGGGTGGTCAGCACCTCTATGATGCTGATCGCCATCTGCGGACAGGATTCCAAGTGACGCAAAAAGTCCGCCCTATCCAAAGTTCGGGTTACCGTCTTTTCGAGGGCCACCGCCCCAGCTGAGCGGGGGAGGCCGTCGAGCAGCGAGAACTCGCCAAAGACCTCACCACGACCATAGATGTTTAGCGTCGTCTCCTGGCCCGATTCACTCAGTAGGAAGATCCGCACCTGGCCCGACTCGATGATGTATAGTGTCCGACCTGGGCTGTCCTGGTGAAAGATGATCATCCCCTTGGCAAAGGTGCGGGTGCCCAGACTGGCGGCCAATGCTTCTAGATCGTGGTCTGGTAGGCTGGCAAACAGCTCCACGTTGCGCAAAATGGCTATCTTGGACATGCGGCCTCCTTGGATTGTTTACATGAGGCTCGATGATGATGGGCATTCTGTCCCGCTTGGGCAATGGATTGGGCGGAACTGGCTCACCGGTCGTCTCAGGTTGGGAACGACTGGGTGCGACACTCACTGCTGGCCCGATCCGTGCTATGAGGCAGGCTCGAAAAGCCTGGGGGTTGCATGCATGCCATTATGACTCTAGCACGGATCTATTCTACGCGAGCCAGGCTATGGTGTCAAGCGTCCAGACGAACGGCTGCCCAATTTCACTCCCCGGCAAACAATCGTCTGTAGCTGTCGTAGCGGGCCTCGGTGATCTTGCCCGCCTCGACCGCTGCCTTTACCGCGCAGTCGGGCTCGTGGGTGTGCGTACAGCTCGAGAAGTGACAGTCGCTCAAAAAAGGCCGCATCTCGACAAAGTGCCAGGCCAGCTCCTCGGGCTCGATGTCAAAAAAGCCCGCTTCGCGCAGGCCAGGGGTATCGGCGACGTAGCCACCCTCGTCCAGGGGCCATAGCCGTACACCGACCGTCGTGTGGCGACCTTTGCCCGTAGCCTCACTGATCTCGCGTGCTGCCAGCCCCAAGTCAGACTGCACAGCGTTTAGCAGGCTGCTCTTGCCTACCCCGGATGGCCCGCACAGCACGCTCAATCGGTCCTGCAATCTTTCGCGAAGTGCTGCGATCCCCTGCCCGGTTCGAGCACTGGTAAAGATCACTTCGTATCCGATCTCGGCGTAGATGCCAAATAGAGCGCGAGCTTGCCTTTCATCCGCCAGCAGGTCGATCTTATTGGCACAGATGATGGCTGGCAGGTCGTTGTTCTCGGCGATGACCAGAAGCCGGTCCAGCATGCGCAGGCGGGGGGTGGGCTCACGCACGGCAAAGATAAAGAGGGTCTGATCGGGGTTAGCGACGATGACGTGCTCGAAGGGCATATGTCCCGGTCCCGGACGCAATCGACTCAGCTGCGTTTCGCGCGGCAGAATCTCTTCGATCACACCCCGTCCAGGGCGAGTCAGGCGCCACCGGACGCGATCGCCAGTGGCGATTAGGTCGGTGTAGAGTCGTTCCTGTTTCAGCCTACCCCGAACAGAGCAGGTGACCAGTTCATCGTCATCTTGGACCCGGTGGTGACCACTGCGGGCTTGAATTACGATCCCGCTTCTTAGCTTGGTCAATCCCTGCGTTCTCCTAGCTCCTCCATAGCCGGCAGCTGAGTTGTGTTTCGCTCTCTGTTGGCATTCTAACACAAAGCCAGGATGACGTCAAACGGGAATTTCACGACCTGCCGGCTACTCCACAAGCCTGCGCCGCCCATCCCGCGTCCCCTCTTTAACCTTCGCATTCGTCGCCTTGGATCCAAGAGCCGAACCGCGCTATGGCTTGGATTCTGGACGACTTTGTGCTATACTGATTCCGCCCACAGGGAACCCTGGGGCGCACCACTCCGATATTAGCACAGACGCGCAATCAAGTAATTTGCCCCGATCTGAAAGGGTTGGAGGGCCATCCCCGGCGAAGCACGCCAGTGAGGTGGATTCGTGGCAGAGGCATTGCAGGCAGATATCGTCGTCGTCGGCGCGGGTACAAGCGGCTGCTATTTCGCCTGGAGGATGTGCCAGGCGGGGTACCGTGTCCTAGTCCTCGAGAAACAACGCCTGGAGGACCTGGGCCGCAGCATCGGGATCTTTCATATGGACGAGGTGCGTTTCGACGAATTTGGCCTGCCACATCCTGCGGGCCCGGAGCTCGTCGGCCAGTATGCCACCGGCCTGGCCTGGTCGCCAGACCGCCAAGTGCAGAATGAGGTACGCTATGCGTTCTATGTGATGGACAAGCCCGCCTTTCAGCAGCGCATGGCCGGCTATGTGCGTGACGCGGGCGGCGAGATCCTGGCTGAAGCGGAGGTCGTCGAGCCTATCGTCGAGAACAGCAGCGTGGTTGGCGTCCGGGCCCGCCGGAATGGTGGTCTGCTCGAGGCCCGCGGCCGGATTGTCGTCGATGCCTCTGGTGTGGATGGAGCGCTGCGCACCCGGCTGCCCGCCGAGCTCGAGGTCGAGACTGAGCCCATTGCTGCTGATGAAATGCTGTTCGTCTGCCTCGAGTACCGTGCTGATCTACCGGACGGCTACCCAACTGGTCTCAACTTCTACCCCTACCATAAGGCGTTCTGGAACCCCAGTCGTGATACGGAGGTTATCCTGGGTATTGGACAGCCGAACAGCTATGACTATGCCTGGCAGAAGCACCGCGAGTGGCGAGAGGAGTACTTTGGTGATCCTGGGCGTGTTGTCCGGCGCACGCAGGGCCGCACACCCTACCGTCGTTCTCCCTATTCTCTGGCAGGCAACGGATTCATGGTCATGGGCGATGCTGCCTTCCAGACCAAGCCCTTTTCCGGCGAAGGGGTGACTTCGTCCTTCACCGCCTGCCAGATTGCGGCCGAGGTGGCAAACGCTGCCTTGCAGGCGGGCGACGTGAGCCGCGAGGCGCTGTGGCCATACAACGTTCGCTATTTCCGCGACCAGGGGTCCAAGTTCGCCTCCATGTTTGTGCAATTGCCCGCTGCGGCCGAACTTTCGCGGTCCGAAGTCAACTTTTTGTTTCACAACGACTTGGTGTTCAGCAGCGAGGACTTTCGCCAGATGAATCTGCACTATGCCACTGAGATGGACCTGCCAAAGACGTTGACCATGGCCACCAAGCTGCTGTGGGGCGTGCTCGGGAGACGGTTCTCGGCCGGGAGTCTGCGCCGCTTGCTGGACGTCTCTTCCCGGGCGGACAAAATCCGCAAACACTACGAGCAATTTCCCGACCACCCAGCTGCATTTGACAAGTGGGTCAACGAGGTGCGTCCGCTATGGGCTGCGGGTTGAGCCGCGTGGTCGGGTCTTCGCAATAGCCGTACAGACCTGCATCGCAACGCGATGTGTATGGATCGCTGTATCCCTGCTTCAGGAGGCCAGGAGGGTGGTCTATTGGACAATGACTCCTGCACTGACATCGGTTATCCAAGGCTTTGCCTTGGGCCGGCTCCTGGCCTTGCGGCGTACCAACACCGGCTTTGCTAGCCAGAGCTGGGTGGTGGAGACTGAGCGGGGGCGTTATGTGCTCAAGCGGCGGGGCTGGGGCTTGGATTCACCCCAGATCGTCCTCGCCCAGCACCGTCTCATGGAGTACCTGGTCCAGACCGGATTCCCCGCTCCGCGGTTGGTGCCAAGTGCTGCCGGCGGGACACTGTTGGCGCAAAACGGTCTGTGTTACGAGGCGCAAGCCTATATCGAGGGGGAGCCCTACAACCCCGAGCGCCCGCAACAGATGTCCCGGGCTGCAGAGACGCTGGCGCGCTATCACACCCTCGTCGAGGGCATGGCACCGGCGGCTTTGTGCGCAGCCGGCGACCGGTACAGCCCCACGAGCGTCCGGGGCAACCTGGCGCGGCTGGGCCGTGTCTGGGGTGTGGCTGACGACCGCAAGCTCGCGCCCGCCGTTGAGCGTCTTCTGGTCCAGATCGATGATCTCGAAGCCCGTACTGTCGGGCATCGGCCTTTGCCCCGGCTTGTGATCCACGGCGATTACTATGCCGGCAACCTGCTTTTCAATGGGGATCGGGTTGTGGGTGTGCTCGATTTTGACCAGGCCAGCTGGCAGCCGCGTGTGGCTGAATTGGCCGAGGCACTCATCTATTTTGCTGCACCCGACTCCGGTCCCTTGCGGCGCGTAGTCTACTGCGGCGCGCTCGACTGGGGCCGCTTTGTCCGGTTTCTACGGCATTACATAAGCTTGCTTATCCCCGAAGAAGCCGAGGTCCAGGCCTTGCCCGACATGATCCAGTGCATCTGGATGCAGATGTGCCTCCAGCGACTGCTGGAGCGCTATCCACGGCGCCCAGCAGCTGCAGCCGAGATCCTGAGCGAGGTCCAATGGCTCGGTGCTTGGGCCGCCGAGCATGCCACCCAATTGCGTGAAAG
>JASFOV010000062.1:0-13243 GCA_050116355.1 Anaerolineae bacterium | reverse complement strand
ATGGACCTGGTTTTTGGCACGGCGGAGATCGCCGGGTTGTGGTCCGACCCGACCGTCTACCACTGGGGCACGTTCGACGGGTCCGGCGAGCCGATCGACTACACCTTCCGCCAATACTACGAGCGCTTCATCTACGACGTCGACTTTGCCCAACCCGACGTCGTCGGCTTCAACCAAATGGTGGGTCAAGGCAACACGATCAACAACATCGCCAGTGTGTACCCAAGCGCGCAGGTGGTCGAATACCACTTTGAGGGCTTTGACCCGCAATACGCCGGGCTTGACTGGCGTAGTCTACGCTTGGTCCTGGAGGAAATGGGCGGTACCTGGTATCTGACCGGCATCGTCCACGACGAGTGGACGATCTGACGGGCGCACCTATTGCTGCTGTTCGTGCAACTAGAACATGGTAGCTGCGGTACGGCTACGGCGAGGGGGAGGCGGACGCCGCAGAGGCCACTGTCCCCACCCAGGCTAGCATGCGGTCCAGCCTGTCGAGCACTTGCTCGACCTCGCCGGCCTCGATATTCAGGGGCGGGAGGAGCTGGTTGACCGGCGGTGCTCGCTCATCAGGTGATGGTTGCCAATGTCCAGCTCCTCCAGCGCCTGGCGCAGGACCGCGACGATGCGCGGGTGGCGGTGCCCCAAGTTAGAGACACCGCCTTTGCAGTGGCAGTCGATCAGTTGCTGGCCTTCGACGTCCCACATAAATACGCCCTGGCGCCGGCCAAAGACAAAGTCAATCCCCGCCTAGGCGTAGAATTCGGCTTTGCCGCTAGACATGTAGCGGGCGAATCGTTCGATGATCGTACTTTTCGGATCTTGGCCGATTTTTGACACATGGACCTCCTCGACGCAGCTTGGTCAGCGTTTGATCTTCCCCGGCAGGATGTACAGATATGGACGGCGCAGGATCCGCGTGCGCAGAAAGCGGTCTATCCGGCGCATCCCCAGATAGAGCCTCCAGATCAAGGCATTCTCGCGGTAATAGGCGCGTACCTCCGGCCCGGTGATAGCCGCCACCCCCAGGTCAGCGGCCTCAGCAGCAAAGAACTCGCGCACGACATCGATGACATCGGGGATGAGCTCCGGCCGCTGCTCTCTGTAGAAATTGGCCACCAGATCGACCGCCACCAAGTGGGGATCATAGTGGCGATCGACCACATCCTGCAGAAAGAGCCAACGCAGAATCCAGACCAGAAACGAAGGGACGCTGCGCAAAATGAGCTCGGTGTCGAGCTGCTCAACCCCCTCCACCCGGAACAGGGGCGTGCTGGTGTCCAGATACCAAAGGCGGATGGGACCCACCTCGCCGCCGTCCGGGCCGGTGTGTCACCGGTGCGGCCTGCACCCGGTCCCGCCAGGTGGCCGTCGCTTCGCTGGCCCGCGCAAAGCAGGAGGCGGTAGAGGCCGCCAGCGGGGCAGCCCGGTCCTCCGCACTCACCTGGCGGTAGGTCGCGGATAGCTCGGCCGCCTCGCGCAGGAACTGTGCCTCCAGCGCGTCGCGCTCGGCCTGGTACAGCGGCATGCGCGTCGCATGGTCGCCGATCACGGCCCGGTGCAGCCCTTCGTGCGCCCACCACAGAGACGCACCATCGTCAGCACTGTCCGGTCTGGGTCCCACCTCGGGAAGCCCAGCCCCGTCCAGAAATACCGGTTTGAAGATACTGGTGCACGTACCCGACGTCCCCGTCAGCCAGCAGGTGACCAGTTCGGGCGAGAGATGGGCAACCATGGCGCCGACCGATTGTGAGGGCCGCGTGGGCCTAAAGCTGGCATGGACGCACAAAGTGTCCATCAGCCAACCCCGGCTGGGATCCCACAGGCCGTCCTGGACCGCGCCCGGGCCATGTCCATACCCAGCAGCCCGGGCGCTTTGTCGTAGGACTCCTTGGTAAAGACCGCTTCATTGCCGATAGCAACGCCGCAATCATTGACGCCCATTTCGCAGCCCCAGATCCAGAACGGCTTGCACAACACCACCCCAAACGTCTCGGGCACCTGGGGCACGGCGACGTAGGTACAGCGCACAGTCGAACCGGGCTCGTGTTGGGCGCGAGGCACCTACTCAACGATGCAGGCTTCGTTGGGATGGCGATCGCTGTTCTTGGCCAGAATGCTTGCGCGAGCGGCGGTGGCTTCACCGGTGGCAACCAGGGTATCGCACATGGTCTCTGTTCTCCTCAGTGCCGGAACTACACATAGGCGGTCAATCCACAGTCAACGTCTTGCTTAGGTTACGGGGAAAGTCAGGATCGATCCCGCGCGCTACGCTCATGTGGTAGGCCACTAATTGGGCGGGCAGCGTGGCCAGGATCGGAGCCAAGAAACGGTCCGACTCGGGCACGACCAGATAATCATGGACGTTGGCTTGCAGCGCCGGATGGTCGGCCGCCAGGGCAATGGCCCGGCCGCCACGGGTCGTCACCTCGTTGATATGGTTGATCATCATCATCTCATCGCCGGGCGCGGTGACAAAAAGGACGGGGTAGCCATCATGCACCGCCGACAGGGGGCCATGTTTGAACTCGCTGCTGAACATCCCTTCGCAATGGGCGTAGGTGATCTCTTTTAGCTTGAGTGCCGCTTCCAAAGCGATCGGGTGGGTTATGCCATAGCCCAAATAGTGCATGGCTGGCCATTGTTCGAGATAGGCCGCCACCCGGCGCGCAGAATCGTCGACAACGTCCAACGTGCGAGCCAGTTGATCCGGTACGCCCTGCAGCCGGGAGGGGTCACGCCCGGCCAGGCCTGTGGCTAGGTAGAGGAAGAGCAGCGCTTGGTTGAGAAAGGTCTTAGTCGCCGGCACGCTGATCTCGTAGCCACAGGCCAGCGGCAAGTAGACATCACTCTGGTGCATGAGCGTCGAGCCGAGCACGTTGAGCACGCCCAACACCCGGCCGCCGCGCTCGCGCATCACCTTGACGGCATTGAGCACATCTTTGGTCTCGCCGCTCTGGCTGACAAAGAGGGCGACATCGTCCGGCCCGAGCGTCTGTCCGTATTGCTCGATGAACTGGGGACCCAGCACCGGGACGGCCGCTACTCCGGCCAGCTGGTTGAAGTAGTACGCGCCCAACAAGCAGGCGTGGTAGCTGGTGCCACAGCCTACTAGATACACGGGGCGCTGTGACGCGGGCTGCAATGCGTCCAGGAAGTGCCGCACATGGGGCGAGCTGTTCAACAGATGCAGCAACTCACCTGCGACGACGGGTTGCTCGTGGATCTCTTTGAGCATAAAGTGGGGATAGCCGCCCTTCTCCGCTACTTCAAGGGGGCCGTCGTATACTTCTGCCGCCCGCTCGATACGTGCGCCGTCGTGGACCCGGTACAACTCGACCCGTTGGGGGGTAAGGACCACGATCTCGCCATCATCGACTCGAACAATGCGCCGGGTCAGAGGCAGAATGCTGGGCAGGTCGGAGGAGACGCAGGTCAGACCATCGCTCAGGCCGGCCACCAAGCCGCTGCCCTTTTTGATGGCGTACAAGCGATGGTCGTCGCGGTGGGTGATGACAAAGGCATAGTCGCCTTCCAGGTCATAATACGCGGCCCGGATGGCAGCCAACATGTCGCCGCCATTGCGGTCAAAGTGCCGCTCGACGGCATGGACACAGGTTTCACCATCGTTGGTGCCCCGGACGGTCAACCCCTCGCGCATGAACAATTCACGCAGTTGCACATTGTTGACCACATTGCCGTTGTGGGCGCCGACCATGTCACCATCGGAATCGAGATGGGGTTGGGCATTTTCGTGAGACGGCGCGCCAAAGGTCGCCCAGCGCAGCTGAGTGATCCCGCGCTGCCCGCGCAGGGTCGGAAAGTCGAGTGCGGCGCTGACATCCTCGATGCGACCCACTCCTTTGCGCAGATCAATGGCGCCAGCGGCCGTCACGGTGGCACAGCCAACTGAATCGTAGCCGCGATAGGCCAGGCGTTTGCCGCTTTCGATGAGCATGGGACCGAGGACTTGTTCTTGAGCCGTGATCACACCAAAGATGCCACACATTGTCTGATATTGCGCTCCAAGGCTATGATTTGTGTTCATCAGGTCGGGCGTACCCAACCAGGCCCATTATATCACGGCTCCGGTGCACCATCAAACGACCGTGGCCCGAACACCCGCCATGGACCTGTACATTCGTACAGGTCAAAGACTGTACGTTTGTCTGATGTGCGGTGCGCAAATCTGTGCTATACTGGGCCAAAAGGCAGCGGAAAGCTTGCCAAGTATCCTTCAAAAGCAAGAGAGGAGAGAGAACATGACAGCACAAGCAGCAAGGCAGGAAGGGCCGGGGATGGTCCCATGGTGGCTGGTCCTGCTGGAGGGGATCGCCCTGGTCATCCTGGGCATCTTATGGTTGGGCACCCCCGCCCAGACGTCCATTGTCCTGATCCAGGTATTGGGCATCTACTGGCTCATTGGCGGCATATTCAAGATCATCGCCATCTTCCTCGACAGTTCCCTATGGGGTTGGAAGCTCTTGGCCGGCATCCTGGGCATTCTGGCCGGCCTAGTGGTACTCAACCACCCGTTCTGGAGCCCGCTCGTGGTCTTTGGCACCCTGGTGATCGTTCTTGGCATTCAAGGGATCATCTACGGTGCGATCGGGCTCTACCAAGCGTTCAAGGGAGCCGGCTGGGGCACAGGTATTCTGGGCGGGTTGAGCGTCATCTTTGGCATCTACCTGCTGTTCAACATTGGTGCCTCGACCTTGGTGGTTCCCTGGGTGCTTTCCATCTTTGCCATAGTCGGTGGTATTATGTCCATCATTGTGGCCTTTCGCCTCAGGTAACAGCAGGGCACTCTGAACCGGACCGGGTCTGCCCTGGCAGACCCGGTCATCTTGTGCTTGCCAAACCGCCATTCACACTGGATGGCTCGGACTAGAACTTGGTGGTGTTTGGCACGTAGCTCTTGGTACGTCTTTGTGCGGGCCGCGCCCCGGTTCCATGGCGTAGGACCCGCAAACTTTGGAGTGGACAGAGCATACTCTAGACCTTGAAGGGAGATCTATCATGAAATTGCTGATCCGCTGGTTCATCACGGCGGCGGCCCTATTCGTCGCGGCCTGGCTCATCCCAGGCATCCGCATTGAGGACACGAGCGCTTGGATCGCCTTCGGCGTCATGGCTGCGATTTTGGCGCTGGTCAACGCCATCATCCGGCCGATCCTGGCTTTCCTGTCCTGCGGGTGTATCGTAGCGACGATGGGCCTCTTTATGTTTGTCATCAACGCCTTTACCCTGTGGCTTTCGGCGTGGATTGCCCAGAATTTTCTCGGCGTCGGCTTTTATGTCGACACCATCTGGGCGGCACTGTTTGGCGGCATCATCGTCAGTGTTGTGTCTTTCCTCCTATCACTGGTGCTGGTAGACGACTAGACCCAGAGTTGTCATTTTGACGGCTTGCGCTATAATTGAACGTGGCAGCAATCTGCCACGATGGTTTTGGGCTGCGCCGTGGCACCGGCCGGCAGCAGCCTGTCCGCGCGCCACCCTAGAATGAGACAGAGGTTAAATCTATGTCCAAAGTTTCGACAACCCAGACGCCGGACAAGGAGCGCGGGGGTTGGTTGACCGCCTGGCTGATCCTGATCCTGTTGCATGGCATCATCGCTTCCATCCTGATCTTCTACCTGCGCCAGCAACAGAGCGAATCCTCTCCCGCCTGGGTCCTGGCGCTTCTGTTCCTATTGTCGATCGCGGATATCGTGGCCGCCATCGCCATGTGGTACTGGAAGAAGTGGGGACTCATACTGTACCTCTTTTCAACGGTGGTTGGCATCGCCATCGGTCTGATCCTAACCCGATCACAGTTGATCGTGTTCCACGACATTGTCCCCTTGGCCATTCTGGGCTACTTGGTCCGGGACAAGCTGGACTGGTTTGACTAGATCGGGCGGCAGAGACCCGGCAGATCCGATCTGGGCCAGGAAAAGCCGCTCAGAGGCAGTAGCGGTGGGTGATTGCCCGCCAGCAGGAAGCACAGCAATCCACGTACACTGGGGAGCGCCATGAGTCTGCTATTGGATTCAGAAATCTGGTTGCTGGTCCTAGTCGTCAGTTCCTTGGGGATGGTCGCCCCGGCGACCTATTACTATGTCGGCCGGCGCGGGACGGATGCCGTCCTGGCCCGCTTTCCCCAGATCAGCAAAGAACAATGGGATCGCGCCCATGAATTCTACCAGGAGTATGGTTCCTGGTCGCTATTCTTCTCATCGATTCCCATGGCCGGCATATTGCTCTGCACGGCGGCCGGTGCCCTGGGCGTCGGGATTATGACGTTTGCTTGGTGGGTTCTGCTGGGCCGCATCGTGCGCAATTGGCTGATCCTACTCCTATTCGACCAGACATTGCAGTTGTTCTTTGGCGGGGCGGACCGATTCTTTTCCTGAGTTCTTGAGAGCAGGAACAAGCGCACACCCGACTATCTTGGGAGGAAAGTCATGGATGAGATACAGCACATTCCGGTTGACGTCGTTCAAGCGTTTATGAGTGCCGTGTTCGAAAAGCTCGGTACGCCAGCGGAGGATGCCCGTATCTGCGCCGAGGTGCTCATCGCTGCCGACCTGCGCGGGATCGAATCTCATGGCGTAGGCCGGCTCAAGTATTACTACGACCGGATCCAGGCTGGTGTCCAATTCACAAGCACGGAGATGAAACTGGTCAAAGAGACCGAGACCACGGCGGTGATCGATGGGCAGCATGGCATGGGACATGTGATCGCCTACCGGGCCATGCGCTTGGCCATCGACAAGGCGCGACACTTTGGCCTGGGGGCTGTGACTGTGCGCAATGGCACACACTTTGGAATCGCTGGCTACTACCCACTGATGGCAGTCGAGGAAGGCATGATGGGGCTGACGGTGACCAACGCGCGGCCGGCCATCACCCCTACCTTCGGTGCTGAGCCGATGCTTGGCACCAATCCCATCGCCTTCGCTGCGCCGTCGGACATGGAGTTTCCATTCTGCCTCGATGCGGCGACGTCGATCAGCCAGCGGGGCAAGATCGAGGTTGCCGCTCGCGCCGAGAAGCCGGTACCCGAAGGGTGGGTCATCGACGCCGAAGCGAATCCCGCCACCGATCCCGACGAAATCCTCGAGGACTTGGGCAAGGGGACCGCCGCTTTCCTGCCCCTGGGAGGGGCAGGCGAGCTGTTTGCCGGCTACAAAGGCTACGGCCTGGCGGCCATGGTCGAGATCTTGTCCGCATCGCTGAGCGGTGGGGTATTCATGAAAGACCTACTAGGGTTTGCCCCAGACGGTTCGCGGCGGCCCTATATGCTGGGGCACTTTTTCCTGGCCGTGGATATCGAACATTTTGTCCCCATGGAGCTTTCGCGACAGATCACAGGCCAGATCATGCGCGACCTGCAGAACGCGCGCAAGGCGCCCGGGCAGGAACGGATCTATGTGGCCGGTGAGAAGGAATGGGAACAAGAAGCCATCGTCCGCGAGCGTGGCGTGCCCGTAAATCGAAACCTGCGCCAAGAACTAGAGACCATGCGCGACGAACTGGAGATCCAGGGCTTTGAAGCGTATTTCTAGCCGCGCGCGGGCAAAGTGGACCAAACCCGAACCCTCAAACACGCGATCGAAGTAGCGCTGCATGGAAAGCCATACGCCAGAAGGAGCGAGATTGAACATCCAAGAGACCGCCGACCGGATCATTGAGAACGTTGCCCAGGTCATCGTCGGCAAAGACGAGGTCATTGAGCTGTGCTTGGTGGCCCTGCTCTGCGAGGGGCACCTCCTTCTGGAGGATGTGCCAGGCATTGGCAAGACCACATTGGCCAAGGCGATTGCCCGGAGTCTGGGCTGCAGTTTCAAGCGGATCCAATTCACGCCCGACCTGCTGCCGGGCGACGTCACGGGGATCTACTACTTCAATCAGAAGCGGCAGGAGTTTGAGTTCCGCCCGGGGCCGATCATGTCGCAGATCGTCTTGGCCGATGAGATCAACCGCGCTACGCCACGCACCCAGAGCGCGCTGCTGGAAGCCATGCAGGAACGACAGGTCACCATCGATGTGGAAACCAAGGCTCTGCCACGCCCGTTCCTGGTGATGGCCACGCAAAATCCCATTGAACTGGAAGGAACGTTTCCCCTGCCCGAAGCCCAGGTGGATCGATTCCTGCTCAGGCTCGACCTCGGCTATCCCAGCGAAACGGAAGAGAACTCGATTCTACTCCGGTTTGAACGGTCGGACCCGCTGGAGAGCCTGGAACCGGTTGTCGAGGCCAGCGATCTGCTGGCCATGCAGCAGCAGGTGCGGACGATCCTCGTCGAAGATTCGGTGCGCGAGTACATCGTGAAGGTGGTACGGGCCACGCGTGACCACGCAGCAGTGGAGTTGGGTGTCAGCCCGCGGGGTACGTTGGCCCTGTACAAGACCGCCCAGGCCCTGGCAGCGCTGCGGGGTCGTTCCTTTGTCATCCCAGACGATGTCAAGTACCTGGGGCCCGCCGTTCTGACCCACCGGATCATCATCAGCCCCCAAACCCGGCTGCGCGGGCGGCGTCCCGAAGAAGTGGTCAGCGAGATCGTGGACACGATACCGGTACCGGTTGAGGAATAGGCCGGGGTATCGCCTACCAGCAGACAGGAAAACAGGCGCCGGGTTCTATCGACCCGGCACCTGTATCAGTCCTCCGGCTATTGGCTACCACTCATAGCGGACCGTGTAGGTCACTGTGGTTTCGCCACCGGCCTCGACTGGCACACGGAACTCGATGGTCTGCGAATCGAGCTTCTCATACTCGTGGCTTTCCTCCAGGATCTGCCACTCGCTCCAGCGGAACATATGCTCCACGACCCGCACCTCGATATCCTCATCTTTGTGGTTGCGAACAGTAATCTCGTAGGACTCTTCCATCCAGTCATCATCATACTCGACGCGAAAGTCGGTCTGGACCCGCTCGCCGACAATATCGAAGGCATCGCCCACGTAGAGCCGGACAGCTTCATCCTGGGGTGTGTGGTCGATGGCATCCTCGCCGATCAGCAGGGTCGATCCATCCACGTCGTTCTTGAACACACGAATGGTGCCTTTGGGCAACGGTACACCCAACCCCTGCTCCTCCCCGTTCTCAAACTCGAGCATGACCATCACTTTTCTGTTGGACGCCGTTCCGTAGCCAGGATCTTGCACCGGCTGGTAGTAGCCCCAGAAAGACATCTGGGCGCCGTCATAGACAAAGAACTTTTCGGCGGGTACGTCGGTACCGGTGACGAATTCGATCTGCTTGGTCTGTTGGTCTTTGACCGTCACCGGACGCTGCACTTCATACAGATGGTATTCAAAGAAGGCACGCTCTTCTACTTGGGGAGCGGGAGCCGCAGCAGCTTCCAGGACCATATCCCGTTCGACAGCATAGCCCTCGTCTGCGGCACGATGAATATCGCCGGCGATAAGCTTCAGTTTTGCATCGCGGTAGCCGGTACCGCTGCGATTGTCGAGCGTCACCCAGCCATCCAGATCCAGAGATTGCTCATCATCCGCCAGCACGACGTTGTAGTTGGCATACCAGTTGATACCACCCGTCAGGTAGGTGACCTCCACATCGTGCGTTTCGCCGACACTTGACTCGAGCAGCCATACCAGGGTCGGCTTGGTGATCAAGCCCTCGGGCAAGGCGGGCAGTACAAACTCCTTGATCCGGTCGCGGCTGATCATGGTGACCTGGCCGTCCGCCGCCTGCAGGATCACATCGGGATCGGCGCTCAGCAGGACGCCCACATACTCCTGACCATCCTCGGTGACCAGGCCGACCTCTTGATCCACGTACTTGGCCAAGAGCTTGGCCGAACCGACAATGTCGTACTCGTAGTTCTGTTCCAGGACCACCGTGCCCTGTGGATCGGTCAACGAGCGGAAGTGTACACTGGTCGGATCGATCTGGGCCGCCACATCAACAAAGCGCACCTCATTCAATCCCTGCTCGAGATCCAGCGTACGCAGGTCTTTGACCAGGGCCAAGTCCTGATTGTAGACTGCCAGCTCCACGCCCTCGCTCTGAGCTGCTGCCGGTCGCGGACGGATATCCCCACTCAGAAGACTGACACTGACCAGGGCCACAAGAGCCACCAGCCCCCATATTCCCCACCGTTTGTTGGACATGACTCCCTCCTTGCGTGTTTGGGTCTGACTCGGTTCCTGCTTACAAGACGTATGTGACACAGTGTAGGTTCCCGCACAGGCCGCTGAGATCTGCAATTGCGATATCGACGCCACCGGCTGGCACTCGGTCCAAGCCAGTTCATTCTACCAGCAAGGGTCAATTTAGGCAAGGGCAATGCGCATCCCCAAGCGTTCGCCAGCGGATCGAGGCTGCGGCTGAGGAATTCCAGCTGCGATCCGCAGCGCCGCACTAGAACAAGGCGATTGGCTAGCCCACAGGGAGTAATCCCTAGGTCATGTAGGAAGCAGTAGAATTCCCGCACATTTCATGTTATAATGTCTCTAGTTGGGGCCCTGCATCTCAGTCGTTCACTATTATCTGGGCACCGTCCTCCCTGAGGGGGACGACTGTTGTTGCATTTTACCCCCTGCGGCGCAATCCAATGACCGTCGCAAACCGGCTGCGATCAGAGTCACAAAGCACCCAGCCATGACCGCTTTGGGCTGTTCGGCCCCCGTGGACAGGGCAGAGGAAAAAAGTCCGCACCTCCCCATCTGCGGGCTTTCTGGAGGCGTAGATGCCAAAACAGAACAGAGCATCCCGGCAAGAGGGTATGGCTGCACTAACCCTCCTCCGCCCGCAGGAACTCGAATCTCTGACGCTGGCGATCAGCTACCCGCACAGCAGAAGAGCCCAAGGCAAGAACGAGGAGTTCTTGTCATTGGCGCTGGCGGCTGGACGCGTAGGCGTTTGGGATTGGGAGATAGAGACAGGCACGATCTATATCGATCCCCATCTGAAGGCCATGCAAGGCTACGAGGATCGCGAGATCCAGAACAATGTTGAAGGCTGGCTCGAACTCGTACATCCTGAGGATAGAGACCAGACGCTGGCGGCAGCAGAGGCCTGCCTCGAGGGACAGAGCCAGGAACTCGAGATCGTGCAACGCAAACTGCACCAGGATGGAAGTACACAGTGGTTCCTCTGCCGGGGGCTCGTTGTCGCGGATCGCTTGGGAGATCCAGTCCGCCTGGTGGGCACGGACTGTGAGATTACCACCTACTGGCACAGGGAGCAACGGATCCAGGAGCGCCGCCAGTCCCTGGAAAGGATCCTGGCCTGCGTTCCCGATGCGATCATCACACTCGATTCCCAGCACCGCATTCAAGAATGGAATCACGGAGCCGAACAGCTATTTGGGTATGAGCGCGGTGAGGCCCTGGACCAAGATCTGGACGAGCTGATCGCCCCACCCGCCACTGACCGGCACGAGGAAGCAGTCGATCTTACGCACCGCTGCCTGCACGGAGAGTTTATCGCACCTCTAGAGACCGTACGGTACCGCAAAGACGGCACGCCGGTCGAGGTCACTCTTTCTGGCTCCCCCATCCAGGTTCAGGGCCAAACCGTTGGAACGGTGGCGGTCTATGCGGACATCACAGAGCGCAAGGAAGCAGAGCGCGCCTTGGAACGCTCAGAGAAGAAATGGCGTGACCTCGTCGAGCAGTCCATGCAAGGGATCATGATCGTCCAGGACGCGCCTCCCCGTGTCTTGTTCGCCAACCAAGCTTGCACCCGGATCTGCGGCTACCCGGTGGAGGAGCTCTTGGCTATGTCTCCGGACCAGGCACTGGCCCTGGTCCACCCAGAAGACAGGCAGTTGCTGGTGGAGCGGCTGGTGGAGCATATGGCCGGCCATCGCGTCCCGCCTATTGGCGAGTTCCGGATCCTGCACAAGAACGGGCAGGTGCGATGGGTGGAGTACTTTGCCTCCGCAGTCGAGCACGAGAGCTCGGCTGCGGTACAGACCGCCTTCACCGATATCACCCAACGAAAGGAAGTCGAAGCAGAGATCCACCGCCTCAAAGAGTTCAACGAGGACATCGTCCTCAACGCAACCGAGGGCATCGTCATCCAGGACCGTGCGGGCGCTCTGACCTTTGTGAATCCGGCAGCAGCGAACATGCTCGGCTACACCTTGGAGGAGCTTGAGGGAAAGCACTGGAAGCTGATTGTGCCCTCCGATCAGCGGCCCATCGTCGAAGCGGCCGATCTGCGCCGTGCCAAGGGCCAATCCGACCGCTACGAACTGGAGTTGTTGTGCAAGGATGGCACCCGGCTACCTGTTCTGGTTAGTGGCAGCCCTCGCTTTGGCGCCGATGAATTTGCGGGAACACTGGCTGTTTTCACCAACATCAGCGAACTGGCCGAAGCGGAGAACCAATTGGCCCGTCGGGCAAGAGAGATGGCGGCCCTGTACGAGACCTCGTTGGAGGTCATCGCCCAACCCGACCTGACGGCATTGCTGCATGCCATTGTCGAACGGGCCTCCGGGCTGGTGGGGACGCACAGTGGGGGTCTCTACCTGAGCCGGCCTGAGGATCAAGGGTTAGAGATGGTTGTCGCACACGAACTGCCGGCAGACTATGTGGGGACAGTGCTCGAGATCGGGGAAGGGCTGGCCGGGCGCGTCGCACAGACTGGCAAACCCAAGATCGTAGAGGATTATGCGAGGTGGGATGCGCAGGCGCATGTGTTCGCCGATTGGCCCCTACACCGGGTCCTGGGCGTGCCCTTGAAATTGGGGGACCGGTTGCTGGGCGTTCTGACCGTCATTGACAGCGAGCACACCGGTCCTTTTGAGCCAGAAGAGGTCCGGCTTGTGAGCCTGTTCGCCGATCAGGCGGCCATCGCCATCGAGAATGCCCGGCTCCTGCAAGCCGAACGCGAGCAACGGCAGCTGGCAGAAGCCCTGCGCCAGGCGATGACTGCGGTAGGGCGCACGTTAGACCTGGATCGGGTGTTTGCCGAGATCTTGGAACAAGTGAGCCGCGTGGTGCCCAGCGACTCCTCTAGCATCATGCTGATTGAAGAAGGGCGGGTTCGCACGGTCCGCTGGCACGGTTATGACAACCCCAAGGATGAGCAGCGTGTCCGGCAGGCGAATTTCGTGGTCGCAGACACGCCCAACCTACGCCAGATGTTCGAAAACGGTCAGGCGATGGTGATTGCCAACACGACCGCGTACGAAGGCTGGGCACGCCCTTCGCACAGCGTGCTGTCGTACGCCGCCGCACCCATCCGGGTTCGAGACCACGTCATTGGGTTCCTAAACAT
>JASFOV010000061.1:0-13316 GCA_050116355.1 Anaerolineae bacterium | reverse complement strand
AGCATTCTCGACTCTGGTTGGCGTCAGTGGCAGAAGTGGGAGCATCCCAAAGCGATGGAGAACAAGCTCGACTTATCACAGGATGTGGGCTAGAAAGGGCGGACGATGATCAACAAGGAGCTAGGGTTGAGGAGGGGACTGGCGCGGGTCACCTTTGAGCTCCCGGCCACGGTTTGGGCTGACCAGATCAGCTTGGTGGGTGAGTTCAATGACTGGGATCACCAGATCACGCCCATGACCCAGGATCGGCTCGATGAGATCTGGCGGGCGACCGTCGATCTGGAAGCCGGGCAGCGCTACCGCTTCCGGTACTTGTTGGATGGCAGTACCTGGCTGGCAGACTGGCAGGCCGATGACTATGTAGCGAATGCCAGAGGCTCCTATGACTCGGTGGTGGATCTGACTGATGTCTTTTGAGTAGGGCCGCTGATGGCAAGAAGCGAGAAACCGGTGACGCCGAACAGCAGGGCGCCCACGATCACGGCGGTATGTCCGATGGCTGGGGCGGCTATGATCACACACTCTATCTGTCCGGCATGCGGGCGTACGAGTTCCAGGCTGATGAGTGAGGCGGGTCTTGGACGGTCCATAGCACTTCGAGCCACTCCGTTTTGCTTGACCGAAGGTGGACAATCGGGTATACTGTTTTTAGCCCTCCGGGGCAGCCGGACCGTGGGGCTCGTAGGTTAAGACTGTTGGTCGCGCTTCTGGTACCTGTTCGATAGGAAGGCCGATGACTCTGATTCTTGGTATCGAAACATCGTGTGATGAGACTGCTGCGGCGGTCGTGGAGCAAGGCCAGATCATCTACAGCAATGTGGTGGCTTCGCAGGTGGATCTGCACCGGCGCTATGGCGGGGTCTTTCCCGAGATGGCCTCGCGGCAGCACGTGATCAGCATCCAGCCGGTGATCGAGGAAGCCATGAGCGAGTCGGACGTTGGCTGGGACGACCTGGCAGCGGTAGCGGTGACCTATGGACCCGGGCTGGCGGGCTCGCTCCTGGTGGGCGTCAACGCGGCTAAGGGTCTGGCCTGGGGGCGGGGTCTGCCGCTATTGGGCATCAACCACATTGAGGCGCACATCTATGGCAATTGGCTGGTCCGGGAACCGCCGCCCGAGTTCCCGCTGGTGTGCCTGATCGTCTCGGGGGGGCATACCGAGCTGATCCTCATGGAGGGCCACGGCCAGTACCGGCGGCTGGGTGGTACACTTGACGATGCCGCCGGTGAGGCGTTCGACAAGGTCGGCCGGCTGTTGGGGCTACCCTATCCCGGCGGGCCGGCCATCGAGGAGGCGGCCAAAGCGGGTACGCCTACCTCGTTCAAGCTACCGCGTGCTTGGCTGCCGGGCACCTACGACTTTAGTTTTTCCGGTCTCAAGACTGCTGTCCTGCGCATCGTGCAAAAATTCCAGCCGCAGGCCGACGGCAAGCCGACCGATAAGCCGCGGATTGTCAGTTCACAAATGCCGCCGGTTGTGCGGGTGCTACCTGTGGCCAACCTGGCGGCCAGCTTTCAGGCGGCGGTGGTCGATGTTCTGGTGGAAAAGACGTGCACTGCCGCCAGGGAATTCGAAGCCAAGACGGTGCTGCTGGCGGGCGGGGTTGCGGCCAATAAGCTGCTGCGGAGTGAGATGGCCCAGCGAAGCCCGGTGACGGTCCGCTGTCCGCCCCCGGACTTGTGCACGGACAATGCGGCCATCGTTGCCAGCGCGGGCTTCTTCCGCTTTGAAGCGGGCGAGCGAGCCGGCTGGGATCTAGACGTGGTGCCTGGCCTACGCTTGGTGGGCGCGGTTGATCCGTAGTAGACTCGACACCCACTAAAAGACCGAAATCGCGTAACCTTAGCGCATGGTGCGTGTTTTAACAGATCGCACACAGGCGTATGCTGTATTGTTGGGAGGGTAAATGACAACGGGATTGCTTGTGGTTGTGGCCGCCTTGATGGCCTACCTGCTGGGCAGCTTTCCGGCCGGGTATCTACTGGGGCGTCTCTGGGGGGTGAATGTCCTGGAGTGGGGCAGTGGGCGGACGGGTGGAACGAACGTACTGCGCTCAGCCGGACCGCTACCCGCTCTGCTCACCGGGGCGCTCGATGTAGGGAAAGGCGCGCTGGCCGTCTGGCTGGCCGGACAGGTGGTGCCTGGTTCCGCACAGGCGATGACCCAGGTCTTGGCTGGCGCGGCGGTGATATTGGGACACAATCACTCGGTCTTTTTGGGGTTTCGAGGGGGAGCTGGCGTGGGAACGTCGCTGGGCGCCCTGAGTGTCATCTACTGGCCGGCAGCGGTCGCTCTGCTTCTTACCCTGTTGGCTGTGGTAGCCATCACGCGCTATGCTTCCGTTGGTTCTCTGACGGTCTCGACACTAATGCCCATCATCCTGCTGGGGTTGGGTCTTCTGGGCGTACTGCCCGTGGCTTACTTTTTCTACGGCCTGTTGGCGTGGATCATCATCGTCTTGGCCCACCGGCCCAATATCCGACGTCTGATTCAGGGAACGGAGCGCCGGCTGGGCGAAAGAGGCAGCCCCCAGTCTTCTCCCTGAAGGGCTGCGCCATCCGAATTCTATCCTCCCTCCATGCTCTTTTTTCATCCTTTTGTCCGCGGGCCGGACCGGGGTTTGACAAATTGCTGGAAACGGGATAAGATGGGGCCCTACCCGGCAGGGGTATCCATCGCGAAAGTGGTAGCATGGGGACTGGAGAGATCACCAATCGGCTCAAGCGAATAGAGGGGCAGGTGCGCGGCCTGCAACGCATGGTGGAGGAAGAGCGCGACTGTGAGGCGATCCTCACCCAGTTGATGGCTGCCCGGGCGGCACTCGACCGAGTTGGTCTGCTCGTCGCCGATACCTATGTGCAGGAGTGCTTGGTAACGGATGAGGGTGATCAGGCTCGCCAGCGAGTGGGGCGCGTGTTGCAGTTGGTCTTTTCGCGGTTCTCAGTGCCTGTTTCAGAGGATGCCATAGTTGCTGGAGATCTTGTCGAGCCACCGGAGGAGGGATGACATGGCCAAACCGATCGAAGTGACGGACAAGACCTTTGACAAAGTTGTGCTGCAGGCATCAGTGCCGACGATTGTGGACTTTTGGGCTGTGTGGTGCGGTCCGTGCAAGATGATTGCGCCGATTTTGGAAGAGATCTCAGACGAGTATGAAGGCAAGCTACAGGTGGTAAAATTGGATGTGGACCACAACAACCAAACAGCCATGAATTATGGTGTAATGAGCATCCCGACGTTGTTGCTGTTCAACGAGGGAGAAGCTGTCGAGCGGATCATTGGTTTCCAGCCAAAGGAGAAGCTGCTGAGTAAGATCACGCCCCATCTGTAGGTCAAGGGGCGAAAACGGGATTTGACAAGCCGGGCGGGATGTGGTATACTCTCGCCGCGTAACCGAATACGGGCAAAGACAGCGATCAGGAGTAGTAGCTGCCGAAGCGGGATTCAGAGAGTCGGGGCAAGGTGTGAGCCCGATATCAGCGCTGGGAGTGAATGGGCCTAGGAGTCGCCCGCCGAACATCTTCTTGTAGAGGATGAGTAGTCCGGGCCGGAGTCGCCACCGTTATCAGGGCTGAGGGTATCGCCTTCTATGTTGAATGGCCGTACCTGCCAAGAGTGAGGCTGGCATGCCTAGATATTTTCCGCCGTCATCGGCGGTTTTTTTGTTCCAGTGCTAGTCTAACAGAGGTGGCACCGCGGGTGTCTATATGAACCGCCCGTCCTCTACAGAGGACGGGCGGTTTTGTATGTATGTTGAGTCTTGGGGAGGATAGAATCGTGAAGAAGCGGATATTGACTGGAGACCGGCCCACGGGCAAGCTACATATCGGTCATTATGTGGGTACGTTGAGCAATCGAGTGCAGTTGCAGGATGAATACGATTGTCTATTCATCGTCGCGGATCTGCACATGCTGACCACGCGGCCAGGCAAGGCCGACATTGCCGGCGTGGCGCGGAATGTGCGGGAGATCGTGCTCGACTATTTGGCGGCGGGCGTGGATCCGGAAAGGAGCACCATCTTTGTGCAATCGGCCGTGCCCGAAACGTACGAGCTGAACCTCATCTTCGAAATGTTGGTCAGTGTGCCCCGACTGGAGCGCTTGCCGAGCCTGAAGGAGATGGCAAGTGACGCCCATCTGGAGGTGATGCCTTTGGGATTGCTGGGCTACCCGGTTCTGCAGGCAGCGGATATCCTGCTGCCGCGGGCGCATCTGGTACCGGTGGGCAAGGACAATGAAGCGCACGTGGAGATCACACGCGAGATTGCGCGGCGCTTTAACCGGTTGTATGGTCAGGTCTTTCCGGTGCCCGAGGTTCTGCTGGGTGACGTCCCGACATTGGTGGGTACAGATGGCCAGGGCAAGATGAGCAAGAGCCGGGACAATGCGATCTATTTGTCGGATGGCGCCGACATCGTGGAAGGCAAAGTCATGAGTATGTACACTGACCCCAACCGGGTGCGGGCCGACATTCCCGGGCGCGTGGAGGGCAATCCGGTGT
The DNA here is from genome assembly GCA_050116355.1 of Anaerolineae bacterium. GTDB lineage: Bacteria > Chloroflexota > Anaerolineae > JAAYZQ01 > JAAYZQ01 > JASFOV01. The sequence continues at coordinate 8,814 of JASFOV010000061.1, read as the reverse complement.
TTGTGTATCACGATGCCTTCAATCCGGATGTCGAGGAAGTGAGTGAGCTGAAAGCGCGATATCGCCAGGGACGGGTGGGCGATGTGGAAGTGAAACGCAAACTGGCCAAGGCGGTGAACGAGTTCCTAGAACCCATGCGCCAGCGCCGGACCCAGTACGAGTCTCAACCGGGCTTGGTGGACGATATCTTGATCGAAGGCAGCCGGCGGGTGAGGGCCATCGCACAGGAGACGATGGGCATGGTCTACGATGCCATGGGCCTCTATGGACCGCAATTGCTCAAAGCCTATTCGATGCCGCTAGGCCACTCTGAGGTCCCGGCTTTGCCCTACTGCTGAAGGAGACGGCCGATGTTTATCACCAAGGTTCGTATCAACCAGCGCCAGTTTCCCACACAAGGTACCTATCCATTCAATGTGCCAGCCATTTGCCAGACGCAGGAGCTGACCTTCCGCCGGCCGGTTACGTTCTTTGTGGGGGAGAATGGCTCGGGCAAGTCCACCTTGCTGGAGGCGATCACCAGGAAGTGTGGCGTCCATGTCTGGGACAAACCACGCCGCCACCGGGCGCACAACAACCCGTTCGAGGACAAGTTGTCGCGCTTTGTGACTGTGAGTTGGGCCAATGGGCGGGTGTCTGGATCGTTGTTTCGGGCCGAGACCTTTTACGAGTTCGCCGACTTTCTGGACGATGTCGCCCTATGCGATCCGGGACGGCTGGCCTACCATGGCGGCCGTATTCTGAACACGCTTTCGCACGGTGAAGGCATCCTGTCCTATTTTCGTGGGCGGTTCCAGGTGAAGGGGCTCTATTTTCTCGACGAGCCAGAGGCAGCTCTCTCACCCGCCAGCCAGGTCAAGTTCCTGAACCTATTGCACCAAGTGGCGATGGAGGGGCACGCCCAGTTCATCATTGCCACCCACTCGCCCATCCTGCTAGCCTGTCCCAGTGCCCAGATCTTTGGATTCGGACGGGATTGCATCCGGGAGATGAGATACGAGGAGACGGAACACTATCAACTCTATGCGCAGTTCTTTGCGGACCGGTCCGCTTTCCTATCCCAGGGCGAGGCGGTATCGTAGATAATTTGTGGCAGCGTATTCCAAGAGTCAAAGAAAAAAGGAGGAATGAACCGTGGCTCAGTACAAGTATAGCCTGGACGAGAAGGAGATGCCGACGCAGTGGTACAACATTATGGCCGATATGAAGAAACCCCCACCGCCATATCGCCATCCGGGGACGCTGGATCTGATGGGTCCGGACGATCTGGCGCCGGTCTTTCCCCTGGCGCTCATCGAGCAGGAGGTAAGCCCCGAGCGGTGGATTGAAATTCCGGATGAAGTGCAGGATGTGCTCAAGATGTGGCGACCCGCCCCCCTGTATCGCGCCCGGCGCTGGGAACAGGCGCTGGATACCCCGGCCAAGATCTACTACAAGTGGGAGGGTACTAGCCCACCCGGGAGCCACAAACCCAACACGGCGGTGGCCCAGGCGTACTATGCCAAGCAAGAGGGCCTGACCGGGTTTGCCACCGAGACAGGGGCCGGTCAGTGGGGGAGTGCGCTGTGCTTTGCTAGCAGCCTATTCGGACTGGAGTGCAAAGTCTTTATGGTCGCGGTCAGCTTCCAGCAGAAGCCCTACCGGCGCATCGCCATGGAGACATGGGGCGGCACAGTGGTGCCTAGCCCCAGCACCGAGACCCAAGCCGGGCGTAGCATCCTGGCCCAGGACCCAGATACGACGGGCAGCTTGGGCATCGCCATCAGTGAGGCGGTCGAGTATGCCGTGACACACGAAGGCTACAAATACTCGCTGGGCAGCGTGGTCAATTTCGTTCTCTTGCACCAGACGGTGATTGGTCTGGAGGCGATGAAGCAGATGGAGATGGCCGGCGACTATCCCGACATTCTTATTGGCTGCGCCGGTGGGGGAAGCAACGCCGCGGGACTCATCTTCCCCTTTATGCGTGACAAGCTGAACGGCACCCGGCCGGACCTACGGGCCATCTTTGTCGAGTCGACGGCCTGCCCCAGCATGACAAAGGGCATGTACGCCTATGACTGGGGGGATACCGCCAAGATGGCGCCGGTGGCCAAGATGCACACTGTGGGGCATGGATTCATTCCGGCGCCGGTGCACGCCGGCGGATTGCGCTACCACGGGATGGCGCCCAGCATCTGCGCCCTGCTGGATCAGGGGGAAGCGGAGGCCCGCGCCTATCACCAGAATGCCTGCTTTGACGCTGCCGTAAGCTTTAGCCGATCCGAGGGCTTTATCCTGGCCCCGGAGACGGCTCACGCAGTCCGGGCGACGTACGACGAGGCTATGGCCTGCAAAGAGTCGGGCGAGTCGAAGGTTATCCTATTCAACGCCAGCGGACATGGTCACTTTGACCTGGCCGCGTACGATGCTTACTTCCGGACAGATCTGCCAGACTTTGAGCTTGAAGAGGAAAAGATCGAGAGCGCCTTGGCCGACCTGCCCAAAATCCCGGCCTAGGTCGCGTCCAACTGGGACGAGCCCCGCGGGACACGCTCCCTGGCCTATCGCTCAAGGAGTGGGTCTCCCGGGGCCCGTCCCGATAGCATCTATGTTGGGGGTCCTCTATACGATTGAGGCCCCTGGTGCAGCGCCGTGGAGTGGGGTGTTCACCGCAGTCTAGGCGGCTGGCTCCTGGGAGAGGGGTAACGTAAAGGCAAAGACGCTGCCCTGGCCAGGTTTGCTTTCGATGCTCAACTCGCCGCCGTGGAGTTCGACCAGGCCACGCACGATGGAGAGGCCCAGACCGGTACCGGTCTGAGTACGGACCAGCTCGTGATCAGCGCGAAAGAATCTCTCCCGCAGGCGAACCAAGTCTGTAGGTGATAGCCCGATGCCGGTGTCGGTCACACCGACCCGGACACGGTCTGTACGCTCCAAGACCTCGGCGGCGATGTGAAGCTGTCCCCCTTCGGGCGTGTACATGTAGGCGTTGCGCACCAGATGGGTGAGAATCTGGACCAGACGCTCCCGATCAGCCCAGACCGGTGGCAGATTACCGGGAATGGCCTGTTCTAGCGTGTGGTGTCTGCTTTCGATTTCATCGCTCGCGCTCGACAGTACCTCGCCCATCACTTCCAGGATGGACACCGGTGCCAGGTTCAGGCGAATTCGGCCCGCCTCCAGGCGGGAGATTTCCAGTAGATCGCTGACCAGCTTGCCCATCCGTCCAACATTGGCGTTGATGACGTCCACGAACTCCTGCTGGCGGTCGTTCAGATCTCCGCCGATGCCCAGGGTGAGCATTTTGGAATAGCCTTGCATGGCGGTCATGGGTTGTTTGAGTTCGTGGGCCACAAAGTCAATGAATTCGGCGTGGGCTTGCTCCTCCTCAGCCAGCTGTTGGGCTAGCCGGGCATTGTGCGCCATCAACGCCACCAGCAAAGCCCACGCACCGGCTCGACGGGATCCATCCTCAGCTCCGTCGCCGCTAGTCTGAGATGATCGAGCAGTCCGGCGGGCAGCGGCAGACTGGTCCGCCGGGGGTGGGTTATCGCTCATACTCTCCTCGTCGATGGTGCTGTACCAAATCAGCTCCAATTGGCTGTAACAGACTCTGCCTGGCCGGCGGGTGTTCGCTCTGGTTGGTTTTGGTAGAGCCTGGCATGAGCGGCAAATAGCCGCTAGGAAACAGGGGGCCGAGAAAGGGAACCTTGGTCCCTGAGGTGTCGCCAGGTGGAGTGTATCACAGGCAGGGGATGGTGTCAAGACCCTGAGGGCGTAGACCTATCGAGCCATACGGGCGCGATTGGTCCGGCTCGGGACAGCACTGGTTGGGCTTTGGGAATGGAGGATCAGTCTCCGGTTGCGAGGTCCAGGACCTCACCCTGGGTGATGGTCACCAGCTGTTGGAAGCCAATGGGAAAGACAGCATGCGCGCTGCCGGCAGCAGCCCACACCTTCTCGAAACGGCCCAGAGTGGCATCGATGAGCGTCCGGAGGGGGGGCTGGTGTCCAACCGGTGGCACGCCTCCGACGGGGAAGCCAGTGTTCTCCAGGACCTCGTGCGACTGCGCAATGCGCAGCCGCTTCTTGCTCAAGCCCAATTCCGCACGCAGACGCTTGACATCGGCCCGCTGGTCACCAGAAACCAGCACCAGCGTTGGCACACCATCGGCTAGAAAGATCAATGATTTGACGATGCTGCCTTGGGGGGCACCCACAGCTTGGGCGGCCGCCTCGGCTGTGCTGGTATCGGCCGGCAGTTCCTGGACAAGGCTTGCGTCCAGGCCTGCCTCTGCCAATGCGGTCCGTACTCGATCGACCGGATCCATGGTGGACCTCCACTCTTCCAGTTTCAGGCGGACGGATCCAAGGGTTCGACGCGCACGGTGCCGACGCCCAACATGTGGTGCAACTCTTGCTCCAATTCCACGCAGTGACCGGTGGTGTCATTGGGAAAGTCGAGCAACACGCGTCCTTCGATCCCGTTCTCGACGTAAATGCTAAACCGGTCCTCACCGGGATAGCTCTGCAACAAATCGTACACCCTACCCAGTCGCTGGATGATCTCTTCCATATTGTCGCTACGAGGCACCGTCACGTGGATGTGAACCAGACCCTGCTGCGGGCTGGGGGATGGAGGTTCTCCCGTAGGCTGGGCGATGACGATCTCGTTGGTCGCCGAGTCGACGAGGATACTGGGCTCCTGGCCGCGGAAGTTCACCTTGCCCCGTACGATCAGGATCCGTTCCGGTACCCACAATTCCTTGGTTGCTGTCCAGGTGCGCGGAAAGATCACCAGTTCGACGGTGCCCTGCAGGTCTTCAATTTGAGCAAAGGCCATCGCATCGCCTTTTCGGGTGACGTGCGGCCGTACAAAGGTGACCAGGCCAGCCACTGTCACACTCTTGCCGGCCATTGTCTCATCGATCTGGCCGGTGAGGGCGGTGATGGTCTCTTCCAGATTGACCCAGACGCGGGACAGCGGGTGGTCGGAAATGTAGGCCCCGATCAGCTCCTTCTCCCAACCTAGAATCTCCCGGCGCGACACTTCGGCCACGGGGGGTAGGTCGGTGGCCAAGCGCGCCGAGTCGGCAAAGGCGGGCAGGTCAAACATGGTGAACTGTTGGGCAGCACCATGGGCCTGCTGGCTGATGCTCATCATGCGGTCGATGACGGCTAGGAGCTGCGCCCGCTCACCAAACTTTTTCAGGGTGCCGGCCTTGATCAGACTCTCTAGCGCGCGCCGGTTCACATGGCGCAGGTCCACACGCTGGCAAAAATCGTCCAGATCGGTGAAGGGTCCGCCTTCCTCGCGGGCGGTGAGGATGACTTCCACCGGCCCCTCGCCCACGTTCTTGATGGCGCACAGGCCATAGCGTATTGCGGGCCCTTGGACCTCGGATGGTTCATCTTCGATGGTGAAATCCATCTGGCTGGAGTTCACATCCGGCGGTAGGACCTCGATGCCCATGCGCCTCGCTTCAGCAATGAGCAGTCCGATCTTGTCGGTCTTGCCCTGCTCCACCGTGAGCAGGGCGGTCATATACTCTACGGGGTAGTGGGCTTTCAGATAGGCGGTCTGGGCGGTGATGATCGCGTAATCGGCGGCGTGGGCCTTGTTGAAGCCGTAGCGCGCAAAGTACTCGATGTCTGAGAAGATGGCTTCGGCTGTCTCCAGGGGTATCCCATTGGCCACACAGCCCTCGATAAACTTGGTGCGGTGGGCGAGCAGGGACTCTCGCATCTTCTTGCCAACGGCCTTGCGGATGGTATCGGCCTCGCCCGGTTCGTAGCCGGCCAGGTTGGTGGCGATCTGGATGATCTGTTCTTGGAAGACAATGATGCCGAATGTCTCAGCCAAGATCGACTCCAGCGAAGGGTGGCGGTAGGTGACTTGTTCCTGGCCATGCATGCGCTTGATGTAGGTCGGGATGTACTCCATCGGTCCGGGGCGATAGAGGGCCAGCACGGCGACGATGTGCTCAAAGCGCGAGGGCTTCATGTCGGCCAGGACACGGCGGAAGCCAGCGCCTTCGACCTGGAAGATGCCCAGTACATTGCCGCTGGAGAGGAGCTCGAAGGCCTTGGGATCGTTGAGGGGAATGGTCTGCTGGGTAAAAGACTCGCCATGCCGCTTCTGGATCAGGTTGGCTGCCTTGCGCAGGATGGTCAGGGTACTCAGCCCCAAGAAGTCGAGTTTCAGCAGGCCCGCATCCTCGACGACATCCATGGTGTACTGTACCACCGGCAGGCCATCATCTGAACCGCGGGTGGGCCGGTGCAAGGGGGCGTACTGTACCAGTGGTTTGTCGGTCACAACCACGCCAGCGGCGTGTGTGCTGGCATGGCGCGATACGCCCTCCAATTCGCGGGCGGTGTCAATCAGTTCGTGGATGTATTCGACAGTTTCGTATTTCTGGCGCAACTCGGGCACCCTGGTCAGAGCGTCGTCGAGCTTGACGCCGGGGCCCCCTGGCACCAAGCGCGCCACGCTGTCCACCTCGCCCAAGGGGATGTCCAGGACACGGCCCACATCGCGGATAGCAGCTCTGGCTCCCAGGGTACCAAAGGTGATGATCTGGGCGACCTTGTCCGCGCCATACTTGTGCATGGTGTAGTCGATCATCTCCTGGCGTCGATCGTCGGGGTAGTCCAGGTCAATGTCAGGCATAGTGACACGGCCGGGGTTCAGAAACCGCTCAAAGATCAGGTCATGCTCCAGCGGATCGAGGTTGGTGATGCCCAAGCCGTAGGCCACGATACTGCCAGCCGCCGAACCGCGCACGTTCCACCAGATGTCTTGTTGCTTGGAATACTCGCACAGATCCCAGACGAGTAAGAAATAGACGTCGAAGCCCATACGGTTGATCAGCCCTAGCTCGTAGTTCATCCGGTTCTGGATCTGTTCGGTGTGGAAGCCGTCGGCGTAGAGCTGACGCAAGCCGGTCTCTGTCAGTTGGCGCAGATAGGTCTCGGCGGTGTACCCGTTTGGGATTGGGATCTGGGGCAGATGAAAGCCAGTGGGATCGAGGTTGACTTCGCATCGTTCGGCGATGGCTACCGTGTTCTTGCGTGCATCGGGCAGGTCGGGAAACAAAGCTGCCATCTCTTCGGCGCTCTTGAGGTAGTAGCTATCGTTGTTCATGCGCATGCGGGTGGGATCGGTGATGGTCTTGCCCGTTTGGATGCATAGGAGGACTTCGTGGGCGTGTGCTTGTTTGCGCCGGACATAGTGGCTGTCGTTGGTGGCAACCAGAGGGATGCCGGTCTCCCGGCTGATCTCGACCAGGCCCTTGTTCACCGGGACTATTTCGGGAATGTCGTGATCCTGAATCTCGAGGAAGAAGTTGTCGGGCCCGAATACATCTTGATACCAGGCAGCGGATTGGCGCGCGCGGGCTGGGCGCTGGTTCAGCAAGTGGCGCGCGACTTCGCCCGAGGCACAACCGGATAGCACGATAATGCCTTCGGCATGGTCTGCCAGATAGGCCTTGTCGACCCGTGGCCTGTAGTAGAAGCCTTCAAGCTGCGCGGCGGTGGCGATCTGCATCAGGTTCTGGTAGCCGGTCTGGTTCTCAGCGAGCAGGGTGACATGAGTCGACCGGGCATCGCGCTTGCCGTCCTTCTGATGCATGCCCCGGGGCGAGATGTACATCTCACAGCCGATGATGGGCTTGATGCCGGCTTTTTTGGCGGCGTGATAGAAGTGCAGGGTACCAAACATCGCGCCGTGGTCGGTCAGCGCCAGGGCAGGCATATTCATCTCGGCGGCTGTCTGTGCCAGGTCCGCAACCTTGCTCAGCCCGTCGAGCAGAGAGAAGTCACTGTGAACGTGAAGGTGAACGAAATCGGTCATCGATCCTTTTCCTGTATGCTTGGCTCGATTATACCACAATCCCATTGATAGGTGAAGGGGTAACCCAGGGAGCAGCTACATTTTAATCTTGGATTCACCGTCCTGGTGCAGATACCGTTTGTAGAAAACTGGCTTCTGGGCTATGATCTGTGGCAGAGATGGGCAGCCAAGCGGGAGAAGTCTCCGCTCAGGGAGATTCGAGGAAGGGCCCAGGACCGGCTGTAGATCCAAAGCCTGTACCCAGGAGGTGTAGTATGCCAATGGTTCCTAATTTCGTACTCAAACGGCTGTATCTCAAAGAGAGCCTGTGCAATACGACACGTGGCTGCCAGTTCACGCTACAGAATAGCCTCGGTGCAGGGACGGTGGCGCGCTTCCAGGGGCTGGAGATCGATGGCACTCCGGTTCCCCTGGACCAACTCTTCCGTGTGGAGCCCACTGGGGCGTTCCAGCCAGTCCAGGCGATCACGCCGGAAGCACCGTTGCCGCTGGCGGACGGCGCGTCGTATACCTTGCTGCTGCAAGAAGTATGGCTGGAGCCGGGCAAGCATACCCTGCACCTGAGTATAGAGTCTGTGGAATTGGGCCCTTTGGACTTTTCGGTCAAGGACACGGTGCGCGAGGAACGTGATGCGGTCGTGGAACCGCGACCCGTCAGCCAAGGAGTGACCCGTTCGGATTGGGAATCGAGGCCCGTCAAGGTGGTCATTCTGGGTGCGGGCAGCACCGTCTTTGCCCGGCAGTTGATGACCGATCTGTTGTGCACGCCGGGACTGGAGCGGGGCCGGTTCGCGCTGGTGGATGTCGATCGAGAGCGGCTGGATCTGGCTCACCGTATGGGGCAGGCTCTTGTTGAGAGGTCGGGCCGTGCCTGGCAGGTCGAGGCCACGGCTGATCGCACCCAGGCGCTGCCCGACTGCGACTATGTCATCAACACCATCGAGGTAGCCGGCCTGCGTAATGTGCGTCCAGAC